>DATENJ010000118.1:0-3147 GCA_035275125.1 Actinomycetes bacterium
GCGCCCACCCCAGCCCACCCAGCGACGCCAGCGACGAGCTCCTGGCCAGCTGGGGCATCCCGCCGGGGCGGGTCGCCCACCTCCGCGCCGGTGGCGCGCTCGCCTAGGGAACGAGCCAGGCGTCCAGGGCGGCCAGGAAGAGGTCGAGGGCCTCGCGGTGGATGCTGTGGCCGGCGGGGAGGACCCGGGTGGTGCCGCCGCCCAGCGCCTCGACGGCCGCCTTGCGGTCGAGGCCGAGGAGGATGGACCCGAGGGCCTCGTCGGCCAGGAGCATCAGGACGGGGATCGGGGTGGCGGCGAGCAGGGCGGGGAGGTCGAAGGGGACGCCGGGACGGACGGCGGCGGCGATCGCCCGACCGTCGCAGTCGACCAGGTCGGCGACCCGGCGCTCGGCCTCGCCCGCGGGCCAGGCGGGGTTGGCGGCCTCCAGGTCGCGGCGGAGGGCGTCGGGAGCGGTGGCGGCCAGGGCGGTGTCGGCCTCGATACTTGCGGCCACGGCCGCCCAGTCGACCGAAGACGCCCCAGGCGGGTCCTCCACCACCAGACGCCGCGCCAGCCCGGGCTGGGCGGCCACCAGCTCCAGCGCCACCAGGGCACCCAGCGAGTGCCCCACCAGCAGGTCGACCGGCGACCCGGCGGTCGCCTCGACCGTCTCGGCCACGTCAGTGGCGAGGTCGGCGACGGAGAGGCCGGCGGTGGGTCGAGGGCTCGACCCGTGCCCGCGCAGGTCGACGGCCAGCACCCGGTAGCCGCGCTCGGCAAGGGCCGGCCCGACCCGCCACCAGGTCCGCGACGACGAGGTCACCCCATGAACAAGCACCGCCAGGGGCCTGTGGACAGCCCAGCGCCCCTCCCACCCCGTTGGGCCCCATGATCTGGTGGCGAGCTGGGTCAACTCAGGCGCCGGCGACGGTCATCTCGCCGATCAGGAGGCTGGAGCCGCCGATCGAGCCGGTGGTGAAGCGCAGGTCGGACCCGACGGCGTCGATGGCCTTGAGGATGTCGAGGAGCTGGGCGGCGACGGTGGCCTCGCGGACCGGCTCGGCCAGCTGGCCGTCGCGGAACAGCAGGCCGCTCACCCCGACCGAGAAGTCGCCGGTGATCGGGTTGGCCCCGGAGTGGACGCCGGAGACGTCCTGGACGAGCAGGCCCTCGCCGGCCCGGGACAGCAGGCCGGCCTGGTCGAGCTCGCCGGGCTCCAGGAACAGGTTGTGGGCTGAGATCCCCGGGGTGCTCTTGAACGACCCGCGGCGGGCGTTGCCGGTGGAGTGGACGTCGCCGCCCTCCCTGGCCGCGCTGGCGGTGTTGTGGAGGAAGCACTGGAGCACGCCGTCCTCGATCAGGACCGTCCTGCCGGTGGGGACGCCCTCGCCGTCGAAGGGGGCGGCGCCCGGGCCGGCGACCAGGCGGCCGTCGTCGACCAGGCGCAGGCCGGCCGCGCCGACCTGCTGGCCGATCCGGTCGGCGAACAGGCTGCGCCGCTTCTGCACCTCCTCGGCCGACAGGCCGGCCAGCAGGACCCCGAGGAGGCTCGGAGCGACCATCCGGTCGAACACCACCGGGACCGTGCGGGTCGGCGGCTTGGTCGCGCCCAGCATGCGCACCGCCCGGTTGGCCGCCTCGCTGGCCACAGGGCCCGGGTCGAGGTCTTCGAGGGCGCGGGCGGCGTCGACCGCGTAGCCGATCTGGCTCTCGCCCTCCTCGGAGGCCAGGGCGACCGAGACGCACCAGGCGTGGGTGACCGAGAACGACCCCGAGATCCCGAGCGACGAGGCGACCGCGACCTCGCCGACCACGTCGCCGTAGCGGGCCGACTCGACCTGGGTGACCTTGGGGTCGGCGGCCCGGGTGCGGGCCTCCAGGTCGAGGGCCAGGGCGACCTTGCGCTCGGGGTCGGTGTCGGCCAGGCGGGTGTCGAACAGGCCCTCGAGGGCCTCGTAGGCGCTCGCGTCGGGGAGCACGTTGCCCGGGTCCTCGCCTGACACCTCCAGGTTGGCCCTGGCCTCGGCCAGGCACTCGCGCAGGCCGTCGTCGGAGAGGTCGGCGGTGTAGGCGTAGCCGAGGCGGCCGTCGGCGACCACCCTGACCCCGACCCCGCTGGAGGAGGCCGAGGTGAGCCGCTCGACCTCGCCCTGGAAGGCGGTGACCGAGGTCTCAGTGGTCAGCTCGGCGTAGGCCTCGACACCCTCGCCGCCGGTCGCCTCGGCGGCCAGCCGCTCGACGATCGAGTCCAGCTCGACGGTCATGCCGTCCCTCCTGTGCCCCCGACGGTCATCTGGGAGATGCGCATGGTCGGGGCGCCGTTGCCGACCGGCACGCCCTGGCCCTCCTTGCCGCAGATGCCCTCCTTGACGGTGAAGTCGTCGCCGAGGGCGTCGACGGCCGCGACCACGCTGGGCCCGTCGCCGACCAGGTTGGCCCCGCGCACCGGGGTGGTCACCTCGCCGTTCTCGATCAGGTAGCCCTCCACCACCCCGAATACGAACTCGCCGGTGACCGGGTTGACCTGCCCGCCCCCGAGCGACTTGGCGTACAGCCCGCGCGGGGTCTGGCGGATGATCTCGTCCGGGTCGTCGTCGCCGGCCAGCACGTAGGTGTTGGTCATGCGCGGGATCGGCACGTCGGCATAGGACTGGCGGCGGCCGTTGCCGGACGCCGGCAGGCCGAGCTGCCTTGCCCGGATCAGGTCGGTCAGGTAGTCGGTGCAGACCCCGCCGTCGAACAGGACCGTGCGCTGGGCCGGGGTGCCCTCGTCGTCGAAGGCGAACGAGCCCCAGGCGCCCTCGACGGTGGCGTCGTCGACCCCGTTGAAGCGCTCGTCCCCGATGCGTGCGCCCTGCCGGCCGGCGTAGACCGAGGCCTCCTTGGCGATCAGGTCGGCCTCCATGCCGTGACCGGACGACTCGTGGAACAGCACGCCGCCGTTGCCCGACGCGATCACCACCGGCATCTGCCCGGCCGGGGCCGGCTTGCTGGCCAGCATGGCCACGGCCCGCTCGGCCGCCCGTCGGGCCACCTCCTCCGGCGGGAACTCGTCCAGCAGCTCGAAGCCCATGGAGCGGCCGGGGCCGTCGAAGCCGGTCTGGACGACGCCGTCGCGGGCCGCCACCACCTGGACCACGAAGCGGGTCCGGACCCGGTCCTCGA
>DATENJ010000119.1:0-6560 GCA_035275125.1 Actinomycetes bacterium
CTCGCGCAGGCGCTGCAGCGCGGCGCGCAATATCCGCGAGACGTGAACCTGGGAGCACCCGATGCGCTCCGCGATCTCGCTCTGGGTCAGCTCCTCGACGAAGCGCAGCCGCAGGGCGAGGACTTCGCGCTCGGTCAGCCCCTCGGTCTCCTCCCGCACCCACCGGACGTCCGCGTAGCCGGCCCCGGCCTCGACCGCCGCGGCAAGGGCCAGCTCGGTCAGCTCCTCGGGCTCCATCGCCCTCCTTCACGCTCCCACCTGGAGCACCGGTCGAGTATCCGGGTTTGAGGCAGTGGCGTGGCCGCCGGGGGCGGCGCGCAAGCTTCAGCGCTGTATGTACGCTTCGGCACTGCATGCGGCGCCGGATACTCGACCGCTGCTCCAGAGCGCGATGCTACCCGGAAGCCGGCCCACCTAGCTCCTCGGCGACTACGGACAGGTCGGCCACGAAGCCCTTGTAGGCGAGGTCGCGGGCCTCCTCGTCGGGGGCGCGGAGGATCGAGGAGGGGTGGACGGTGGCCAGGACCCGGGAGGCGAGGCCGGACTCCAGGAACTCGCCCCGCTGTCGGCTGACGCGGAACGAGCTGCCCAGCAGGGCCTGGGCGGCGGTCGCGCCCAGCAGGACCAGCACCCGGGGCTTGACCACCTGGAGCTCGGCCTCGAGCCAGGGGAAGCAGGCGTGGACCTGCTCGGCGTTGGGCTTCTTGTGGATGCGGAGCTTGCCCCGGCGCTCGAACTTGAAGTGCTTGACCACGTTGGTCACATAGGCCAGCTCGCGGTCGATGCCGGCCTCGGCCAGGGCCTGGTCGAGCACCCGGCCGGCCGGGCCGACGAACGGGCGCCCCTCCCGGTCCTCGCCGTCGCCCGGCTGCTCGCCGACCAGCATCACCTCGGCGTCGCCGGAGCCCTCGCCGAAGACTGTCTGGGTGGCGTCGCGGTACAGGTCGCAGGCGGTGCACCCGACCGCGGCCGAGCGCAGCTCGCCCAGACCGGGCTGAGCGGGGATCAGGTCGCGGGCCGCGCTCGGGGGCCGCTGGCGGGCTGGCATGGCAGGGACCTCCCTACCACCGCGCCCGGCCGCCGAAACCGCCGGCCCGAAGGGGAGCTAGTCGCGCGTGCCCGGCGCGTCGCCGGCGCCGACCCCGGGCGTGGAGTCGCCAACCACCCGCCCCTCCAGACCGGAGGTGATCAGCAGCAGGGCGAGCAGCAGGACCGGGAACAACGCGACAACGGCGAGCATCAGCAGCGACATCGAGCGAGCAACCTCCTCGTCAGTTCGACGCAGGCAGTCTGCCAGGAATATCGGTGGCGTAGCGGCCCGCCTCAAGGGCTGTTACCCGATCGGTACGGGAGCCGGCGGCGGCGGGGGCCGGTCGGGGGGCGACCGGGCTGCGCTATCGTCGTGGCATGCCCGGGTTCGACCTGCACACCCACTCGACCTTCTCGGACGGCACCCTCGACCCCGAGCAGGTGGTCGAGCTGGCCGTGACCCGCGACCTCACCGGGATCGCGCTCACCGACCACGACAACACCGGCGGGGTCGAGCGGGCCAGGGCCGCGGCCAGCGGCACCGGCCTGACCGTGCTGCTCGGCTGCGAGCTGTCGGCCGAGCACCAGGACAACCCGGTGCACGTGCTCGCCTACGGCTTCGACCCGGGCGAGCCGGCGTTCGCGGCCAAGCGGGCCTGGATCGCCGAGGGCCGGGTCGCCAGGGCCCGCCGCATGGTCGAGCGGCTGCGCGAGCTGGGCGCCCCGGTCTCACTCGACCGGGTCAGGGAGCTGGCCGGCGACGGCGCCGTCGGCCGGCCGCACGTGGCCAGGGCGATGGTCGAGGCGGGGGTGGTCGACGAGCTGGGCGACGCCTTCCGCCAGGAGTGGATCGGCACCGGCGGCCGC
The DNA here is from genome assembly GCA_035275125.1 of Actinomycetes bacterium. Classification (GTDB taxonomy): domain Bacteria; phylum Actinomycetota; class CALGFH01; order CALGFH01; family CALGFH01; genus CALGFH01. The sequence goes on from DATENJ010000119.1 coordinate 1,897, forward strand.
GCCTATGTGGCCAAGGACGCCGTCACCCCGGTGGAGGCGGTCGAGTTGATCCACGGGGCCGGCGGGGTGGCGGTGCTGGCCCACCCCTCGGTCCATGCCGGCGCCGGGCCCGTTCCCGAGCCGGTCATCCGGGCCATGGCCGCCGCCGGCCTGGACGGCCTGGAGGTCGACCATCCCGACCAGCCGCCGGGTGACCGGGCCCGCTGGCGGGCCCTTGCCGCCGAGCTGGGCCTGGAGACGACCGGGGCCTCGGACTGCCACGGCGCCCTCTACGGCTACCGCCTGGGCAGCGAGCGGACCCCCGACGCGGCCGTCGACCGCCTGCTCGCCCGCGCCTAGCGCCGGGGCAGGCGCGGACGGGCGGCCAACATCGTATGCTTCGGACATGGAGCTCGAGGTTGGGCCGTTCGACCCGGCGCTGCACATCAGGAGCAGGGACCATTACGAGGCGGTGCGCCGCGAGGCGCAGCTGCTGGCGCTGGCCCCGGAGGCGGCTCCGGCCCGGCTCGAGGAGCTGGTCGAGCAGCTCAGCGGCCAGTTCCCCCGCAGCCCGACCGACGACGTCGCCGACCGGGCCTACCTGGCCAACGCGCCCAGCTTCTCGGTGCGCTACAGCCTGCCCGACGAGCTGGTCCCGGCCGCCCTCGACGCCTGCGACCAGCTTGAGGACCTGCTGGACGAGATCGACCGCTGGGCGGAGGCCGAGTCGGTGCGGCTGCTGGAGGCGCCCGACGACGTCAAGCGCTACCGCAAGGCCTACCTTGACCAGGTCCGGGCCCAGCTGACGGCGGCCCGTGGCTGACACCAGCACCGTCCCCGGGCGTCCGTGGGCGGTCGCCGGCCTCGTCCTGGCCGGGCTTGGGCTGGCCATGTTCCCGGTCGGGGGTCTTGTCGGGGTCCTGTGCGGCGGGATCGCGCGCTCCAAGGGCGACCAGTCCCTCGGCCTTGCCGCCATCGTGTGCGGGGTGATCAGCTTCTTCGCCAGCTTCGGGGTGGCCGCCCTGGTCCTCGGCTAGCCGGCCCCGGCCTCGCGGCCCGGAGGGCCGAGGTTGGCGGCCAGCACCGCCTGCACGGCCGCGCTCAGCAGGACCCGGTGGACCCGCCGGGCCATCGTCCCCTTGTCCAGGTAGGCGAACGCCCCGGCCTCCCTGGCCTGGCGCTCCAGCTCGGGGCTCTCGAAGGCGCTCAGCACGACCACCTGGGTCGCGGACCGGCCGTCCTTGATGAGCCGGGTCGCGTCGAGGCCGTTCAGCACCGGCATGCGCAGGTCGATGACGACGATGTCGGGCTCCAGCTGCCTGGCCATGGCGACCGCGTCGGCCCCGTCGCCGCTCTCGCCCACGACCTCGAAGCCGGTCTCCTCGAGCAGGTCCCGCAGCGCCTCCCGGAGTCGGATGTGGTCGTCGGCCAGCAGCACCCGGGGACGGGGTGGGAGCCGCGTCACGCGGGGCGGCCCTCGTCCCGGGCGTCGAAGCCGGGGCAGTCGTCGGCGCCCGCGCTGGACCGCTGCCCCCCCGTGCCCTCCACGGCCTGCCCCACCCCTCGCCCTGCCGATCTCGGACCTGGAAGGATAACTGAGTGTGGCAGGCGGGGCGTAGCCTCGGAGGATGAATGGCGCAGAACAGCAAAGCCTGCCAGGCATCGACCTCGAGCGGGTGACGTTCCTGAGCCCGTCGGCGCTCGAGCGCTACCGGCTCTGCCCGCGCCTGTACCGGTTCCTGTACGTGGACGGGCTCTGGCGCATGTCGCGGTCAAGCGCCCCGCAGGCCTTCGGGACCAGCATGCACGCCGCCCTGCGCGAGTTCTACCGCCTCCCGGTGGGCCGCCGCAGTCTGCGCATGCTGCTGGAGCTGTTCAAGCGCCTGTGGGTCCGCGACGGCTCGGGGGACCGGGAGCGCCAGCAGCGCGAGCGGGAACGGGGGGCCGAGGCCCTTCGGGCCTGGTACGGGCGGACCGACACCAGCGTCGTTCCCCACGCCACCGAGCTGGGCCTGCAGGCCGCCTGGGGGGACATCGTGCTCAAGGGCCGCCTGGACCGGCTCGACCCCGACCCGGCGGGCGGCCGCGGCCTGGTCGTGGTCGACTACAAGACCGGCCGGCGGCCGGTCAGCCAGGAGTCGGCCGACAGCGACGAGGCCCTGACCATCTACGCCGCCCTGGTCGAGCGCCGCCTCCGCCGGCCGGTGACCAGGATGGTGCTCGACTACGTGGTCGCCGGCACCCAGGTGGTCACCGAACGGCCCCCCGAGGTGCTGCGCCAGCGCCTGGACGACGTGCTCGCCACCGCCGCGACGCTCCGGGCCGACCAGGCGTATCTGCCCCGCACCGGGCCCTGGTGCACCGGCTGCGACCTGCTCAAGCGCTGTCCCGAGGGCCAGCGCGAGGTGGCCGGCGTGACCGCCCGGTTGGACTGATTGCCACCACTCGTTGTATTCAGAGGCGATGGAGGAAGTGACGGACGGCCGGCTGGGGCGCCCAACGGCGCACCTGCTGCTGCCGTGCCGCAGTGACTCGGTGCCCACGGTGCGGGCCCTGCTCCACCGCGACCTGGAACGCTGGGACGTCCCCGAGGAGGTCGCCGACGCCATCCTGCTGGCCGCCGGCGAGGCGGTCACCAATGCCGTCGTCCACGGGGCGTGGGGTCAGCAGGACTCGGTGATGGTGATCCGCTGGGCCATGACCGGCGGGAAGTTCTCGTTCTCGGTCACCGACCGCGGCCCGGGGTTCGAGAGCTCGCGCACGGCCATGTCGCGGCGCGCCCATCCCTCACAGAACCGCGGCCGCGGCCTCTTCATCATGCATGCGCTGATGGACCGGGTGGTGGTCGACTCCGGCCTCAACGGCACCCGCATCCTGCTCGAGAAGGCGCTGGGTGCCCCACCACCCGCCGGCTAGGCGGGAGGCGACAGAGGGCCGAGCCAACCCGGCTCGGCCCTCGGAAGCCCTACTGGGACTCGGCCCGACGAGGCTCTTCCATCGTCGGCCACATCCGCAGCTCATCCGCCAAGGCGCGGATCTCGTTGTCCGGATAGCGCCGGTGGCCCCCCAAGGTCCGCAGGAAGGGAAGCTTGCCTTCCTGGGCCCACCGGGACACGGTCTTCGGCGACACGTGAAGAAGACCGGCTACCTCGGAGGTCCGCAGATATGTCGGCCTGCTGGTCCGGCTCATCGCTCGACACCCCTTTACGGTTGTCGTCCCGGTTGAGGACTTTCTGTTGTCCCCGGGGGAGACTACCCCTCTCCTGCAAAACTACTGAATCAGTTGTTCTACCTAGCAAGGTTCGATCCTGTCGTACTGCCCGGTACGTACGATTGTGAACTTGCTCGGTGACCCGTATCGTTTCGCCCGCTCACGGCGCCTGGAACAAATACGGGAGACGCGACGTCGTGGGCTCCGGGGGACCCTTCAAAGTCCGGTGCATCGGGGGAAGCCGGGCGTTGAGGGTAGGCCACGACGTCGCGCATCCGCTCGCCGCGCGCTGGCTCCTCGATCTAGGTGACCGGGACGATCTCGGCCTCGACGAGCTGCCCGCCCTCGACCCGGAGCAGGCCCATCGTGCCCCGCGGCTCACGGCGCCGGTCGGTCGGCGACCCCGGGTTGAAGATCCGCACCCCGTCGCCCGACGAGCCGGGAACCACGTCGAGGGGGATGTGGGAGTGCCCGAACACCACCAGCTCGGCCGCTGGGAACCGCCGGCGCAGCCGCTCGGCCCGTCCCTCGGCCGGGCCGGCGTCGTGGACCATGGCCACGGCCAGGCCGTCGAGGTCGAGCTCGAGGGTCTCGGGCGCCCCCCAGGCGGCCACGTCCGGGGTGTCGTTGTTGCCGAGCACGGCCCGGACCGGGGCGAAGGCGGCCAGCTCCTCCAGCACCCCGGCCCGGCAGACGTCGCCGGCGTGCAGGATCAGGTCGACCCCGGCCAGGTGCCTGGCCACCTCGGCCGGGCAGGCCTTCCAGTACCGCGGGGCGTGGGTGTCGGACAGCACGGCCAGCCTCATGATCGACGATGATGGCACGCCGGGGGCCGGCAAACGACCGATCGGGGGATGAGCGCATGGCAGCGCTGGACGGCAAGGTGGTGGTCGTCACCGGGGCCGGGCAGGGGATCGGGCGCGAGGAGGCGCTGGCCTGCGCCAGGGCCGGGGCGGCGGTGGTGGCCGACGACCTGGCCGGGGCGGCCGAGACGGCGGCCGCGATCACCGCCGAGGGGGGCAGGGCCCTGGCCCTCGAGCACGACGTCGGCGACTTCGAGGCCGCCGGTCGGCTGGTGGCCGGGGCCGTCGACACCTTCGGGGGGCTGGACGGTGTGGTCAACAACGCCGGGGTGGTCCGTGACCGGATGGTCTTCAACATGTCGCCCGACGAGTTCGACCTGGTGCTCCGGGTGAACCTGGGCGCCACCTTCGCCATGACCCGGCACGCCGCCGCCTTCTGGAAGGCCAAGGGGCGGCCGGGGGCGATCGTCAACACCACCTCGACCTCGGGCATCCTCGGCAACCAGGGCCAGTCCAACTACGGCGCGGCCAAGGCCGGGGTGGCCGCCTTCACCGTCATCTGCGCGCTGGAGCTGGCCCGCTACGGCGTGCGGGTGAACGCGGTCGCCCCCGGGGCCCGGACCAGGATGACCGAGGGCGCCTTCGGCCAGCTCGACTTCGGGGGCGAGTTC
>DATENJ010000120.1:0-10390 GCA_035275125.1 Actinomycetes bacterium
CAGGTCGTTGGTCGGCTCGTCCAGCAGCAGCAGGTTGCCGCCCTCGCGCAGGGTCAGGGCCAGGTTGAGCCGGTTGCGTTCGCCGCCGGACAGGACCCCGACCGGCTGCTGCTGGTCGGTGCCCTTGAAGCCGAAGGTGGCGACATAGGCGCGGGTCGGCATCTCGCGGCCGCCGACCCGGAAATGGTCAAGGCCGCCCGAGATGGCCTCGAACACCGTCTGGGACCCGTCGAGGCGGGCCCGGTCCTGGTCGACGTAGGCCAGCTGGACGGTCGGGCCCAGCCGCAGCTCGCCCGCGTCCGGCCGCTCCTGGGAGGTGATCAGCTTGAACAGGGTGGTCTTGCCGGCGCCGTTGGCCCCGATGACCCCGACGATGCCGCCCCGGGGCAGGCTGAACGACAGCCCGTCGAACAGCAGCCGGTCGCCGTAGCCCTTGGTCAGCCCGTCGGCCTCCACGACCACGTCGCCGAGGCGGGGGCCGGGCGGGACCTGGATCTCGTCGAAGTCGACCGGGTGGTCGCGCTCGGCCTCGGCGGCCAGCTCCTCGTAGCGCCGCAGCCGGGCCCGGCCCTTGTCGTGGCGGCCCTTGGTCCCGGCCCTGACCCACTCCAGCTCCCGCTCGAGGACCCGTCGGCGGCCGGCGCTGGCCCGCGACTCGGCGGCCAGCCGGGCCGTCTTGACCTCCAGGTAGGTCGAGTAGTTGCCCTCGTAGGGGTAGGCGCGGCCCCGGTCCAGCTCCAGGATCCAGCCGGCGACGTTGTCGAGGAAGTAGCGGTCGTGGGTGACGGCCAGGACCGTGCCCGGGTAGGCGGCCAGGTGCTGCTCCAGCCACTGCACGCTCTCGGCGTCCAGGTGGTTGGTCGGCTCGTCGAGCAGGAGGAGGTCGGGCCGGGACAGCAGCAGCCGGCAGAGCGCGACCCGGCGCCGCTCCCCGCCGGACAGGGTGGTCACCTCGGCGTCGCCCGGGGGCAGCCGCAGGGCGTCCATGGCCATCTCCAGCTGGGCGTCCAGGTCCCAGGCGCTGGCCGCCTCGATCGCGTCCTGCACCTTGGCGTAGTCCTCCAGCAGCCGGTCCATCTCGTCGGGGCCGGCCTCGCCAAGGGCCAGGCTCAGCTCCTCGAACCGGGCCAGCAGGGCCCGGGTCGGGGCCACGCCCTCGGTGACATTGCCGAGCACGTCCTTGGCGGGGTCAAGGACCGGCTCCTGGAGCAGGATGCCGACACTGGCCCCTGGAGCAAGGGCGGCCTCGCCGTTGGAGATCGTCTCCAGCCCGGCCATGATCTCGAGCACGGTCGACTTGCCGGCGCCGTTAGGCCCGACCACCCCGATCTTGGCCCCCGGCAGGAAGGCCAGGGTGACGTCGTCGAGAATCAGCTTGTCCTGGTGCGCCTTGCGCACCCGCTGCATCACGTAGATGTACTTGGTCACAGCGGGCATTCTACGAGCCGGCCGCCAACCACCCCACAGGAGGGACGCCCATGCACCCGGCGCTGGAGCAGGTCGACTGGGAGCGCGAGGGCGGGGCGGTGGTGGAGCTGCTGGCGGCGTTGCTGCGGTTCGACACCACCAACCCGCCCGGCGACGAGGCCGAGGCCGTCGAGTTCCTGGCCGCCACCCTGGCCGAGGCCGGGGTGGAGCCGGAGGTGCTGTCGCCGGCCCCGGGCCGGGCCAACCTGGTCGCCCGCCTCGCCGGGGGCGACGGGGCAGAGGCCCCGCTGCTGCTCAACGGCCACCTCGACGTGGTCGCGGCCGAGGCCGGGCGCTGGCGGCACCCGCCGTTCGCCGGGGAGGTCCACGACGGCGTGCTCTGGGGCCGCGGGGCGGTCGACATGAAGCAGATGGTGGCCATGAGCGTGGCCACCGTCGGGCTGCTGGCCCGCCTGGGCGTGCCCCTGCGGCGCGAGCTCAAGCTGGCCGTGGTCGCCGACGAGGAGGCCGGCTGCGCCGCCGGCAGCGCCTGGCTGGTCGACCACCACCCGGACAAGGTGCGGGCCGGCCACGCCCTCGGCGAGGTCGGCGGGGCCACCTTCTACCTGGGCGGGCGGCCGTTCTACCCGATCCAGGTGGCCGAGAAGGGCATCGCCTGGCTGCGCGTGACGGCCAGCGGGGCGACCGGGCACGGCAGCATCCCCCGCGAGGACAACGCCGTGGTCCGGCTCTCGGAGTTCCTGGCCCGGGTCGGGCGGCGCCGGCTGCCGCTGCACGCCTCGCCCGAGGCGCGGCGGTTCCTCGAGGCCCTGACCGAGCTCCAGGGCCGGGCCGGCCGGGCCGCCCTGCCGCTGCTGCTGCACCCCCGCTGGTCCAGCCTGGTCGTCGGCCGGGGCGTCCGCGACCCGGGCATGGCCCGCCTGCTCAGCGCGGTGCTGCGCAACACGGCCAGCCCGACCGTTGTCCACGCCGGCAGCACGGTCAACGTCATCCCCGGCCGGGCCGAGGCCCAGCTGGACGGCCGCATCGCCGTCGGCTCCAGCGAGGCCGAGCTGCTGGCCGAGCTGCGGTCCCTGGCCGGCCCCGACATCGAGCTCGAGCTCCTCGGCCCCAGCAGCCCCCCGACCGTGACCCCGCCCGGCGACCCGCTGTTCGACCTCCTGGCCGCCGTGGTCGCCGACCACCACCCGGGCGCGGTGGCCGTCCCCACCATCACTCCCGGCTTCACCGACGCCAAGTTCTGGTCGGCGCTGGGGACCGCCTGCTACGGCTTCGCCCCGCTCCGCCTCGAGCCGTCCGACCCCGACTTCGCGGCCATGTTCCACGGCGACGACGAGCGCGTGCCGGTGGCCGGCGTGCAGGCCGGCCTGCGCATGCTGGCCGACACGGTGGCCCGCTGGTGCTGTCAGTGAACGGGGCGGTTGGTGAGGGCGGTGGCGGCCATGGTCAGGTACTCGAGCAGGGGAGCGGCCAGCTCCGAAGGGAGCTCGAGGTCCTCGACGGCGGCGGTCATGTGGCGCAGCCAGGCGTCGCGCTCCTCCGGGCCGATGGCGAACCGGTGGTGGCGCATGCGCAGGGCCGGGTGGCCTCTGGTCTCGTTGTAGGTGTGGGGGCCGCCCCAGTACTGCATCAGGAACAGGCGCAGGCGCTCCTCGGCCCCGGACAGGTCCTCCTCGGGGTAGAGGGGGCGCAGGACCGGGTCGGCGGCCACCCGGCGGTAGAAGCCGGCGACCAGCCGCCGGAACGTCGGCTCGCCCCCGACCGCATCGTAGAAGGTGATCGACTGGGTCATGCCCCCATGATGCCGTCACGCGGGCCCGGCGGCCGCCAACCCCCGCCAATCTCGCAGAAAATGACGATTCGGAGAAATCGGGGGCTGCACGCGCGACGATTGACTGGTTATCTTTAGCTATGTGGTCTGCCCCCCCGATGGTTCCCTTCGAGGAGCTGCAGCGCACCTTCGCCGTCCGGTACCCGGCGAGCGACCCGCTCGACCTGGGGGAGGGCACGGTGGTGGTGCTGCCCAGCCTCAGCTTCCCCACGGCCGAGCTGCGCAAGATCGTCGGCATCGGCTACTACGAGGAACGGCTGCTGTTCCTGCTGCTGCTGCTGCGCCGGCCGGGGGTCAAGGTCGTCTACCTGACCTCGATGCCGGTCGAGGAGGCGGTGGTCGACTACTACCTCGGCTTCCTGCCCGACCCGGCGGGGGCGCGGTCGCGGCTGCACATGCTGGCCGCCGGCGACCCAGCCCCCCGGTCGCTCACGGCCAAGCTGCTCGACCGGCCTGAGCTGCTGGACCGGGTCCGGGAGCTGTGCGAGGGCCCCGGTGGGGCGTTCGTGCAGCCCTTCAACGTCACCGCCAGCGAGCAGGAGCTGTCGGAGCGGCTCGGGCTGCCCCTGTACGGGCCGCCGGCCGCTCTGGCCGGCCTCGGCTCCAAGACAGGCTCGCGGCGGGTGGCCCGGCTGGCCGGGGTGCCGGTGCTGGACGGGGCCGAGGACCTCCGCTCGGTCGACGCGGTGGAGGCGGCGGCGCGGCGCCTTGGTGAGCGGCCGGACCCTGGCGTCGGCTCGGTGGTGATCAAGCTCAACGACGGCTTCTCGGGCCAGGGCAACGCCGTGGTCGAGCTGCGCGGCCTCAACGGCTCGCTGCTGGACTCGCCGGTGGTGTTCTGCGCCGAGGAGGAGTCCTGGCCGTCGTTCGCGGCCAAGATCGAGGCCGGCGGCGCGGTCGTGGAGGAGCTGCTGGACGTCCCCGGCATGGTCTCCCCGAGCGTCCAGCTGCGCATCCTGCCCGGCGGGGTGCCGCTGGTCCTCTCCACCCACAGCCAGGTCCTCGGTGGCCCCAACCGCCAGGTCTACCTGGGCTGCCGCTTCCCGGCCGACCCGGCCTACCGCGGCGAGATCCGGACCGCGGCCGAGCGGGTCGGGAAGGTCCTGGCCGCCCGCGGGGTGATCGGCTACTTCGGGGTCGACTTCTTCGTAGTCCCCGGCGCCGGCGCCGGGCGGGTCTTCCTGGCCGAGATCAACCTCAGGGTCGGCGGCACCACCCACCCGTTCGGGATGGCCTCGCTGGTCACCGACGGCCGCTACGACCCCGACGGCGGCCACCTGGTGGCCGGCGGCCGGGCCAAGTCGTACCTGGCCACCGACAACCTCAAGTCGTCGGCGCTGGTCGGCCTGGAGCCCCAGGACGTGATCGATCAAATGGAGCGGCTCGGGCTCGGCTACGACCACCGCCGCCGCAGCGGCACGACCCTGCACCTGCTCGGGGCGCTGCGGGAGTACGGCAAGATGGGCGTGACCTGCATCGGCGACACCGAGCAGGAGGCCCGGGAGCGCTACCGCGAGGTGGTCGCGGCCCTCACCTAGCTCGCCTGTTTGGCATGGCCAGGTGGTGCTAGCGTAGCCCTCCCAGCAGCCGAGCCCGAGGAGGCGGCCATGACCGACGGCACCACGCGCGTCGAGGACGAGGACATCGTCACCACCTGGCGTGAGGACGCCAAGGGCGCCGCCTCGGCGCCGACGGCCACCGTGGCCGACCCCCAGGACGCCGACGGCACCGACGGTGACGGCACCGACGGGACCGACGGCGACAGCGGCGGCGACGCCGACGGCAGCGACAGCGACGGCAGTGACGGCGACAGCGCCGACGGCACCGATGGCGACGGCGTCGACCAGTAGCAACCCCGCGATCGAGCGCTGCGCCGGCGACCCGGCGGCGTTCGTCCGCGACCACTGGGCCAAGGCCCCGCTGCTGCGGCGCGGGGCCGGGCCCGACGGCTTCGACGACCTGCTGTCACTGGACGACGTCGACCGGTTCCTGTCCACCACCTCGCCCCGGACCCCGGCCTTCCGGATGGTCGCCGACGGCAGGCCGCTGCCCCCTTCGGCCTACACCAGGTCGGGCCGGATGGGCTCGGTGCCGCTGGCCGACCTGGCCGACCCGGGCAAGGTGTTCGACCAGTTCGCCGGCGGCGCCACCATCGTGCTCCAGAGCCTGCAGCGCTACTGGCCGCCGCTGACCGCCTTCGCCCGCCAGCTGGAGCTGTTCCTCACCCACCCGGTCCAGGTCAACGCCTACCTGACCCCGCCGTCCTCGCGCGGCCTCGGGGTCCACCACGACACCCACGACGTGTTCGTCCTCCAGGTCCACGGCCGCAAGCTGTGGCAGGTCTGGGACGCGGCCGTGCCGTTCCCCCTGGCCCACCACAAGCGGCTGCCCCCGGGGGCCGAGTCGCCCACCGAGGCGCCCCTGGTCGACGCCGAGCTCGCCCCCGGCGACTGCCTGTACGTGCCCCGCGGGTTCCGGCACGCGGCCCGCACCGCCGAGACGGCCTCGCTGCACCTGACCGTCGGCATGCTCACCCGCAACTGGAACGACCTGCTGCGCGAGGTGGTGGAGCTGGCCACCGAGGAGGCCTGGTTCCGGGAGAGCCTGCCCGTCGGGTTCGCCGACGACCCGGCCGGGCTCCAGGCCAGCCTGGCCGACCGGGTGGAGGAGCTGCGCCGCTTCCTCGACAAGGTCGACCTGGCCAAGGTGGCCGACCGGGCCAGTCGCAAGTTCTGGGCCAACCGGCCGCCGCCGCTGGAGGGCCAGCTGCGGGCCCTGCTCACCCTCGAGGAGCTGGACGACCACACCGTCCTGGCCCGCCGCCCCGGGGCCACCTGGCGGCTGCGCGTCACCGGCGGGCGGCTCCAGCTCCTGCTGGGCGACCGCACCCTGACCATGCCGGCCGCGCTCGAGCCGGCCGTGCGGCAGCTCCTGACCGCCGACCGCTGCACCCCGGCCGACCTGGCCGGGCACCTGGACGGGCCAAGCCGACTCGTGCTGGCCCGGCGGCTGGTCCGCGAGGGCCTGCTGCTGCCGACCCCCGTTGGCTGAGGAGCTCCCCTGCGCGACCCTGTCGCGGGCCCTGGGAGAGCCGCTGTACGGCACCGCCTCGCGGGTCCGGGGCTGGGTGCTGCTGGAGCAGCCGGGGCCGTGGGGCCGCGACGCCGTCACCGAGAGCCGTCTCGAGCCCGGCCTGGCCCGCGTCCTCGACCGGGCGGCCGCCGCCGCCCACCTGCGCCTGCTGCTGATCCGCCGGCCCGGCCGCGCTGGTCCGGCGGACCCCCGGCCCCACACCTGCTTTGTCGCCCACACCAGCCGGGCCGGCCGCTGGCTGGAGCGGCGCCGCCTCGACGACCCGGCCGAGCTGCTGGAGCTGGATATGGCCATGGTGGTGGCCGGCGAGCGGCCCGGCTTCGGCGAGGAGGTCACCGAGCCCGTCTACCTGGTCTGCACCAACGGCCGCCACGACCGCTGCTGCGCCACCTACGGGCGGCCGCTGGCCCTGGCCCTGCAGGCCAGCCACGGGGAGCTGGTCTGGGAGAGCTCCCATGTGGGCGGGGACAGGTTCGCCGGCAACCTGGTCTGCCTGCCCAGCGGCCACTACTTCGGGCGGGTCGGGCCGGACGACGCCGAGCGGGTGGTCGCCCTGCACCGCAAGGGCACCATCGACCTCGACCACTACCGGGGGACCTGCGTGGCCCCGCCGGCCGTCCAGGCGGCCGAGTGGTTCGCCCGCTCCCGGACCGGCCTGACCGGCGTCGGCGACCTGGAGCTGGCCGGCCGCGAGCGGCTGGAGGGTGATGTGCACGCGGTCCGGTTCCGCCGCCCCGGCGGCGCGATCCTGCGGGTGCTGGTGCGCGTCACCCGGAACGCCGACCCCCGGCTGCTCACCTGCCACAGCGCCCTGCCCGAGCCGCCGATGAGCTTCGAGCTGCTCGAGCTGGCCGACCAGCCCCGCGTCTAGCGGCTCAGGCGGCCTCGTCGGCCGCGCTCGGCTGGACGGTGCGGCCGTAGCGGCGCTGGGTCCGGCGGTCGAGCCAGCGGGCCAGGAACGACAGCGAGGCGTTGACGGCGATGTAGATGACGGCGATGGCCGTGTAGACGGGGATCGAGTAGGGGCCGCCAAGGAACTCGACCGCGTTGCGGCCGGTCCGCAGCAGCTCGGCGTAGGCGATCACGAACCCCAGCGAGGTGTCCTTGAGCAGGGTGACCAGCTGGCTGATGAGAGCCGGGAGCATGCGCCGGACGGCCTGGGGGATCAGGATCAGGCGCAGGGTCTGGCCCCGCCGCAGGCCGATCGAGTAGGCGGCCTCGGTCTGCCCCGTGGGCAGGGACAGGATGCCGGCCCGGAAGATCTCGCCGATGACGGCGCTGTTGTAGAGGGTGAGCCCGGCGACCAGGGCCCAGAAGGTCGAGATGGTGAACCCGGCCGCCGGCAGCCCGAGGAACAGGAACAGGATCAGCAGCAGCAGCGGCAGCCCCCGGAACAGCTCCACCCAGGCCCCGGCGGCCAGCGACAGCCAGCGCCGCCGCGACAGCCGGGCCACCGCCAGTAGCCCGCCAACCGCCATGGCCAGGACCATCGCCACCAGCGCGGCCCGCAGGGTCGCGGCCAGGCCGCGGCCGAGCAGCCGCTGCAGGTCGCTCTGGGTGAGGACCCGCCATCGCTCGGCCTCGAAGGCGCCCTTGGTGGCCAGCCGGGCCACGGCCGCGCCGACCACCGCGACCACCAGCAGCCCCCCGACGATGCTGCCGACGAGGATGCGGCGCCGCCCCCGGGGCCCGGCGGCGTCGTAGAGGACGGCCTCGCTCACAGTGGCCTCACCGGGCCACCGCCAGCCGGCGCTCGAGCCGCCCGGCCAGCCAGCCCGACGGCAGGGTCAGGGCCAGGTAGCAGACGGCGCCGCCGAGGAAGATGGCGAGCACCGCGTTGCTGTTGGCGTTGGCCAGCCGGGTGGTCACGGCGGTCAGCTCGACCACCCCGAAGGCGGCGGCGATCGAGGTGTTCTTGGTCAGGGCGATGACCACGTTGATCAGCGGCGGGATCACCGTCCGGAACGCCTGGGGGAGGACGACCAGCCGCAGTGACTGGGTGAAGGTGAGGCCGATGGAGCGGGCCGCCTCGGCCTGGCCGACCCCGACGGCGTTGATGCCCGACCGCACCGCCTCGCAGAAGAAGGCGGCGTGGTAGACGGTGACCGCGATCACCGCGAAGACGAAGAACGACAGCCGGATGTCGAGCTGGGGGAGCACGAACACGGCGAAGAAGAACACCACCGTCAGCGGGGTGTTGCGGACCACCTCGACGTAGGTGGTGCCGGCGGCCCGGAGGGTCGGGGCGGGGGACACCCGCATGGCCGCCAGCAGCGTGCCCAGCAGCAACGCGAGCACCGTCGACACCACCGTCAGGGCCAGGGTGGTGACAAAGCCCTGACGGAAGGCGTCGAGGTTGTCGAGGACGGCGTCCAAGCCCCGGCCCTCCGGCCGGCCCGGCTCAGTAGCGGTCGATCGCCGGTGGGGTCGGGGTCTCGGTGGCCACCTTGCCGGCGGTGGCGTCCCAGGCGGCCTTCCAGCGCCCGTCCTTCTCGATCTTGTCCAGGGTGTCGTTGATGAAGTTGCGGAACTCGGTGTCGCCCTTCTTGACCCCGATGCCGTACGGCTCCTTGGTGAACGGCTTGCCGACCAGCTCGAAGGCCTCCTCGTCCTGGCTGATGAGCCCAAGCAGGATGACGTTGTCCGTGGTCACGGCCTGGACCTGGCCGTTCTTGAGGGCCTCGGCGCACTTGGAGTAGACGTCGAACTCGGTCAGCTCGGCGTCGGGGTAATTGGTGCGGATGTTCTCGGCCGGGGTGGAGCCGGTGACCGAGCAGACCTTCTTGCCGGCGAGGTCGTCGGGCCCGCCGATGCCCTCGGGGTTGCCCTTGGCGACCATGATGTCCTGGCCGGCCTCGTAGTAGGGCCCGGCGAAGTCGACCACCTGCTTACGCTTGTCGTTGATGGTGTAGGTGGCGACCACGAAGTCGACCTTGCCCTGCTCGATGAACGGCTCCCGGTTGGCCGAGACGGCCTCGATGAACTCGATCTTGTCGGGGGCGATGCCCATCTCGCCGGCGATCAGCTTGGCGATCTCGACATCGAAGCCCTCCGGCTTGCCCTCCAGGTTCTTGAGGCCGAACAGCGGCTGGTCGAACTTGGTCCCGACCTTGACCGCGCCGGCGTCCTTGAGCCTGGCCATGGTGGTGCCCTCGGCGAAGCTGGCCCCCTCGTTGACCTGGCCGCCGCTGTCGCCGCCGTCGTCGCCGCCACAGGCGGCCAGGGCCAGCATCAGGGCCAGGATGGCTCCCACCAGCCCGGTTCCGCGTCGTCCCCGCATTGTTTCCTCCTTGCCTGGGCGGTTCGGGCCGCCCGTCAGTGAGTGATGATCTTGGACAGGAAGTCCTGGGCCCGCTCGGTCCGCGGGCTGGCGAAGAACTCCTCGGGCGGGGCCGCCTCGAGGATGCGGCCGCCGTCCATGAACACGACCCGGTTGGCCGCGGAGCGGGCGAAGCCCATCTCATGGCTGATCACGATCATGGTCATGCCGGCGGCGGCCAGGTCGCGCATGACGTCGAGGACCTCGTTGATCATCTCCGGGTCAAGGGCCGAGGTCGGCTCGTCGAACAGCATCAGCTTGGGGTCCATGGCCAGGGCGCGGGCGATCGCCACCCGCTGCTGCTGGCCGCCCGAGAGCTGGGCCGGCAGCTTGTTGGCCTGGTTCTCGACCCCGACCCGGGCCAGCAGCTCCCTGGCCCGCCGCTCGGCCTCCTGGCGGGACTTGCCGCGGACCTTGAGCGGGCCGAGGGTGACGTTCTCGAGCACGCTCTTGTGGGCGAACAGGTTGAACTGCTGGAAGACCATGCCGACTTCGGAGCGGAGCCGGGCCAGGGCCCGGCCCTCGCTCGGCAGGGGCTGGCCCTCCAGGCGGATGGTGCCGTTGTCGATCGGCTCCAGCCGGTTGATCGTCCGGCAGAGGGTCGACTTGCCCGACCCGGACGGGCCGACCACGACGACGACCTCGCCGCGGTTGACCGACAGGTCTATGTCGGTGAGGGCCCGGAAGTCGCCGTAGTGCTTCTGCACGTTCGTCAGGAC
>DATENJ010000121.1:0-11287 GCA_035275125.1 Actinomycetes bacterium
GGTGGCCGGCGGGGTCGACCTGACCTTCCGGGAGCCGCTGGGGGTCGTGGGGCTGATCGTCCCCTGGAACTTCCCCCTCATGCTGGCCAGCTGGAAGCTGGCCCCGGCCCTGGCCGCCGGCAACACCGTCGTGCTGAAGCCGGCCGGGCTGACGCCGCTGACGGCGCTGGCCTTCCAGGAGCTGGCCACCGAGGCCGGCATCCCGCCCGGGGTGGTGAACGTGCTCGCCGGGCCGGGCCGGGTGGTCGGGCGGCGGCTGGTCGAGCACCCCGACGTGGCCAAGATCGCCTTCACCGGCTCGACCGAGGTCGGGCGGGGGGTCATGCAGGGGGCGGCCGGGACCATCAAGCGGGTCACCCTCGAGCTGGGCGGCAAGTCGGCCAGCCTGGTCTTTGCCGACGCCGACCTGGCCGCCGCCGCCGCGGCGGCCCCGGCGGCCGTGTTCGGCAACGCCGGCCAGGACTGCTGCGCCCGCTCCCGCATCCTGGTCCAGCGGCCGGCCATGGACGAGTTCCTGTCGCTGCTGGAGCCGGAGGTGACCGGTCTGGTCGTGGGCGACCCGGCCGACGAGCGGACCCAGATGGGCCCGCTGATCTCGGCCGGCCAGCGCGAGTCGGTGGCCAGCTTCGTGCCCGAGGGCACCCCGGTGGCCATCCGCGGCGCAGCCCCCGACGGGCCCGGCTGGTGGTACCCGCCGACAGTGCTCACCGACGTCGAGCCGGGCGACCGGGCGGCCACCGAGGAGATCTTCGGCCCGGTCGCCGTCGTCCTCGGGTTCGACGACGAGGCCGAGGCGGTACGGCTGGCCAACGACACCATCTACGGGCTCTCGGGCTCGATCTGGACCCGCGACCTGAGCCGCGCCCTGCGGGTGGCCAGGGCACTCGAGACCGGCACCCTCTCGGTCAACTCCAACACCTCGGTCCGGGTCGCCACCCCCTTCGGCGGCTTCAAGCAGTCCGGCGTCGGCCGCGAGCTCGGCCCCCACGCCCTTGACCACTACACCGAGCTGAAGAACGTGTTCATCGCCACCTGAGCGGGCTGGCGCTCAGCCCCGGCCAGCCAGGTAGTCGCGCCCCAGCTGGCGCAGGCGGCCGTGCACCCCGCCGTAGAGCTCGGCCGCCGGCAGCAGGTCCTTGCGGAGCTTGGAGACGAAGGTGTAGTTGGGGTCGACCACGTTGGCCACCGGCGCCTCGACGGCCTGGGTGAGGAGCTGGTAGGCGTCGAGCTGGTCGAGGCCCCAGGCCTCGGCGATCCACTGGACGAGGTCGACCTGGGAGATCCGGAAGGCGTCCTCGAGGGGGCGGGCCGACCCGGTGCTCATCAGGTGGCTGTCGCTCTCCAGCCGGGGCCAGGGCGTCGCCGCCCCCTTGACCAGGTCGACGGCGATGACGGTGTCCATGGCCGCCTCGACGGCGACCCCGCAGCTCTCGCCCTCCCCCTGCCGGCAGTGGCCGTCGCCGATGGAGAACAGGGCGCCCTCGACGTTGACCCCGAGATAGCAGGTGGCCCCGGCCCGCATCTCCGGGGTGTCCATGTTGCCGCCGTGGGCGTCGGGGACCAGCGACGAGCGGGCCTCGAAGGAGGCCGGGGCGACCCCGACGGTCCCGTGCATCGGGTCCAGTGGCAGGGTCACGGCCAGGTCGCTCCGCCGGGCCTTGAAGGTCACCGTCCGCCGGTCGCGGTCGACCTCGTAGATCCAGACGACCTCGGGCAGGGGCTCGTTGAGCATGGCGGTGGCGTGGGTGCCGGTGAGGGCCCCGAACAGCGGGATGGTGGTGGAGGCGGCCCAGTCCCGCGACGGCTCGATCGACACGAAGTGGATGGCCAGGGTGTCCCCGGGCTCGGCCCCCTCGACGTAGAACGGCCCGGTCTGGGGATTGACGAAGGGGAACTCGACCACCCGGGAGACGAGGTCGTCAGGCCCCCGGACCGTGCCGCCGAAGGCGTCCTCGGTCCACAGCTCCATGACGCAGGGAGGCCGGACCCGGCGGACCGGCGGCACCCCGCCGAAGGTCCAGGCGAACTCCGCCGGGTCCGGCCGGTAGCTGAGCACCTCCATGCGGGCTCCTTCGTGTCAGCGGAGCGCCGCCTCGCCTGCGGGCTCCTCCTCGAACACCCGGCCGGTGTCGCGCACTCGCTCGGGCCGCCGGATCAACAGCACGATGAGATACACCACGCCGATCGCGTACCAGATTCCGACAACGGGGCCGACCAGGCTGATCGGGTAGGGCAGGGCGCTGACGAAGTCGAACGCCTGGATGCCGACCGCGGTGAGGAACGCGGGCACGAAGGCGGCGATCCCCAGGATCGGGACAAGGCCGTGCAGCAGGGGGTTGAACTCGGACCGTCCCTCGCGCAGGTAGTAGACCAGGCAGGCCAGGTTCACCACCATGTAGATGGCGATGATGACCGCGGTCACGATCGTGCCGACCAGGGCGAAGGCGCTCAGCGGGCCGTACTGGAGCCCGAGCCACACCGACACCACCACGCCGACCACGAACTGGACGACCACGGCCACGTCCGGGGACCGCCAGCGCGGGTTGACGTGCTCAAGGGGCCGGGGCAGGACCCGGATGCGGCCGAGGGCGAACCAGGTCCTGGTGGCGGCGTTGGCCGAGGCGTTGGCGTTGGCGATGGCCGAGTTGGCGATGGCCAGGAACACCAGCACCCAGCCGGCCCCCCAGGCCCCGCGGGCCAGGGCGTCCCAGGGGTTGCCGTCCCCCGAGGCCGGGAACTCGGCGAACCGGTCGGGCCCGAAGGCGACCGTGGCCGCGTAGGTGGTGAGCACGTAGAACAGGCCGATGCCGAGGCAGGAGTAGATGACGGCCAGGCGGATGGTGCGCCGCGGGTCCTTCGCCTCCTCGGCCAGGGGCGCCGCCGCCTCGAAGCCGATGAAGGCCAGGATCGTGTAGACCGAGCCGGCGATCACCCCGGACAGGCCGGCGAAGCCTTCGACGTTGGCGAACCCGGTGCCGAAGACCGACAGGGTGTTGGCGTCGCCCGCCTGGAAGATCAGGGTGACGGCCAGGCCGGCGAACACCAGGATCTCGAACAGCCCCAGCAGCGTGCCGGCGCCCGTGCTGAGGCGGACCCCGAACCAGCCGAGGAGGAAGACGAGCACGGCCGCGCCGACGGCCGCCACCACCCACCAGGTGTCGTAGCTCCAGCCGAACTCCTGGTTGAGGGTGCTGGCGACCACGTTGCCGAAGATGAGGAACAGCAGCGGCGCCACCAGGGGCTCGACGAACGCATAGCCCCAGCCGACCAGGAAGCCGACGGCCGGGTGCAGGCCGCGGGCGGCGTAGGTGGCGAACCCGCCGGCCGACGGCAGCCGCCGGGCCAGCTGCCCGATCGAGACCGCCACCAGCAGGCAGCCGACCATGGCCAGCACCACCGAGAGGGGCAGGGCGCCGGCGGCGAAGTTGGCCCCGACGATGATCGAGAAGGCCACCGCCGCCGCCGGGGCCATATGGGTGATCGACTGGAACAGGACCTCGCGGAGACCGATTGCCTCCCGGGCGAGGCTGGGGGACGGACCGTTCTGCGCCATGGCGCGCCTCCTTCGGAGACCTCCCACCACCAAGACAGGCACCCCGAACGGTGCACCGAGGAGGTCGCCGCTGCAAGTGACTCGACGGAGGCGAACAGGGCGAACCAGCACCGGCGGCGAGCGGGACCGCGGCCACGGCGACATACTGAGCCGGCCCACGGACGGGGAAGGAGGTCGGTCGACATCGGTCGGCTCGAGGGGAAGGTGGCCGTCATCACCGGGGCGGCCAGCGGGATCGGCCGGGCGAGCGCGCGACGGTTCGCGGCCGAGGGGGCGCGGGTGTGCGTGGTCGACCTGTCGGACGGGGCCGGCGAGGAGGTGGCGGCCGAGGTCGGCGGGCTGTACCTGCACGCGGACGTGACCGACGAGGGCGAGGTCGCCGGCATGTACCAGCGGGCGGCCGAGCGCTTCGGCGGGATCGACGTGCTGTTCAACAACGCCGGCATCGCCCCGGCCGACGACGTCTCGGTGCTCGACACCGGCCTGGAGGCCTGGCGGCGGGTCCAGGAGGTGAACCTCACGGCGGTGTTCCTCTGCTGCAAGCACGGCATCCCCCACCTGCTGGCCCGGGGCGGGGGGGCGGTGGTCAACACGGCCTCGTTCGTGGCCGTGATGGGCGCGGCCACCTCGCAGATCTCCTACACCGCGTCCAAGGGCGGGGTGCTCGCCCTCTCGCGCGAGCTGGGGGTCGAGTTCGGGCGCCGGGGGGTGCGGGTGAACGCGCTCTGCCCTGGGCCGGTCAACACCCCGCTGCTCCAGGAGCTGTTCGCCAAGGACCCCGAGAAGGCGGCCCGCCGCCTGGTCCACCTGCCCATGGGCCGGTTCGCCGAGGCCGACGAGATCGCCGCCGCCGCCTGCTTCCTGGCCTCCGACGACGCCAGCTACATCACGGCCAGCACGTTCCTGGTCGACGGCGGCCTGTCCGGGGCGTACGTGACGCCGCTGGACTAGGGCTCGACGGTCAGCTTGATGCCCTCGCCCCTTGTCACCATCTGGATGCCCTCGATCGTCCCCTCGAGCGGCAGCCGGTTGGTGATCAGGTCGGCCACCGGGACGGCTCCCGAGGCGATCAGGGCAAGGGCCTGCTTGTTGTGGGCCGGGCTGGAGCCGTTGGCCCCGACGATGCCGACCTCGCGGTAGTGGACGATGTTGGCGTCGACGGTCATCGCCGGCCGGTCCTTGGGCAGGCCGCCGAAGAAGCTGACCCTGCCCCGGCGGGCGGCCATCTGGAGGCCGTCCTCCTGGGCCTTGGCCGAGGCGGCGGCGACGATGATGACGTCGGCCCCGCGCCCGCCGGTCAGCTCGCGGACCGCCGCCACCGTGTCGGCGGTGTCGGCCCCGATGGCCTCGTCGGGGGCGACCAGGCCGGCGGCCAGCTCCAGGCGCTGGCGGCGCAGCTCGATCAGGAACACCCGCGCCGCCCCGCGGGCCCGGGCCAGCCGCACGTGCAGGCAGCCGATCGGCCCGGCCCCGACGACGACCACGGTCTGGCCCTCGCCGACCCGGGCCTGCTCCTGGCCGTTGATCACGCACGACAGCGGCTCGGCCACCGACGCCTCGGCGAACGAGAGCCCGTCGGGGACGCGGTTGACGCCGCCGACGGCCAGCACCTTGGCCGGGACGCGCATCAGCTCGGCGAAGCCGCCGTCGTGCTGGTAGCCGATCCGCTCCTGGTTGGGGCAGACCGACTGCCAGCCGTTCCGGCACTCGTGGCAGGTGTCGTCGGGGATGGCCGCGACCACCTGGACCCGGTCCCCCACCGACCAGCCGCCGGCGCCCTCGCCGACCTCCACCACCTCGCCGGCGACCTCGTGGCCGAGGACCCGGGGTGGGCGAAGGTCGGGATGGCCCGAGTGCCAGATCTTGGCGTCGGTCCCGCAGATCGAGCAGTTCCGGACCCGGACCAGCAGCTCACCGGGGCCGGCGGCGGGCTCGGGGGCGTGCTCGGCCCGGACGTCGCGCGGCGCGTAGAAGCGCACCACTCTCATCGGTCCGCTCCTCCGCGATCGGCTGGTCGCCCCGGCCGATGCTGCGCTGGACCGGACGCGCAGGCAAACCGTACGATACCCGTGGCAGGCGACTTGTCGCGACGGAGCGCGGTGCGATGCACGTCGTGGGCGTGCAGCCCGCTCGGCCCGGAGGCACAGCATGGCCGTGAATGCCGAGGCAGGAGTCAGTAGCAGCGGGATGGGCGGGGCGCGGGTCGCGGTGCAGAAGTTCGGCACCTTCCTGTCCGGCATGATCATGCCGAACATCGCCGCCTTCATCGCCTGGGGCTTCATCACCGCGTTCTTCATCGAGAAGGGCTTCACCCCGGTAGAGGGGATCGGCGGGTTCGGCACGAACGACGCCGGGGCGCCCAACATCGGCCTGGTCGGGCCGATGATCACCTTCATGCTGCCGTTGCTGATCGCGGCCCAGGGTGGCCGGATGGTCTACGGGGTGCGGGGCGGGGTGGTCGCCGCGGTAGCCGTCATGGGGGTGATCGTCGGCACCGACATCCCGATGTTCCTGGGCGCGATGATCATGGGGCCGTTCGCGGCCTGGTGCATGAAGCACGTCGACAAGCTGTGGGAAGGCAAGATCAAGCCCGGCTTTGAGATGCTGGTCAACAACTTCTCGGCCGGCATCCTGGCCGCGCTCCTGGCCGTTGTCGGGTACTTCGTGTTCGGGCCGCCGATCGAGGCCCTCTCCAAGGCGGCCGGGAACGGGGTCGACTTCCTGGTCGACCACGGCCTCCTGCCGCTGGCCAGCCTGATCATCGAGCCGGCCAAGGTGCTGTTCCTGAACAACGCGGTCAACCACGGGGTGCTGACCCCGCTGGGGATCCAGCAGGCCACCGAGAACGGCAAGTCGATCCTGTTCCTGCTGGAGGCCAACCCCGGGCCGGGTGCCGGGCTGCTGCTGGCCTACGCCATCTTCGGCAGCGGGGTGGCCAAGAACACCGCCCCGGCGGCGTTGATCATCCAGTTCTTCGGCGGCATCCACGAGATCTACTTCCCCTATGTGCTGTTGAAGCCCCTGACCCTGCTGGCCACGATCGCCGGCGGCATGGTCGGCATCTTCACCCTGGTGGTCTTCGGCGCCGGCCTGCGGGCACCGGCGGCGCCCGGGTCGATCATCGCCGTCTACGCCCAGACCCCCGGCAACAGCCTGGTCGGGGTCACCCTGTCGGTCCTGTTCGCCGCCGCGACGTCGTTCATCATCGGCTCGATCATCCTGCGGGCCAGCCGCCGGCGCGAGGAGGAGGGCGACCTGGCCGCCGCGACCGCCCAGATGGAGGGCCTCAAGGGCAAGGAGAGCTCCATCTCCAGCGTGCTGAACCAGCTGGAGGCCGAGGAGGCCCAGGCCCGGACCGAGCGGGTCGAGCCGATCCGCAAGATCGTGTTCGCCTGTGACGCCGGCATGGGCTCCAGCGCCATGGGCGCCTCGGTGTTGCGCAACAAGCTCAAGAAGGCCGGGTTCGAGGACGTCTCGGTGGTCAATGTGGCCATCGCCAACCTCGACGACAGCTACGACCTGGTCGTGACCCACCAGGACCTGACCCTGCGGGCCCGGGACCGGACCCCTAGCGCCCAGCACGTCTCGGTCAGCAACTTCATGGCCAGCCCCAAGTACGACGAGATCGTCGACGAGGTGCAGCACACCAACACGACCGAGGGCAGCGGCGCCCCGAGCTGAGCCCGGGCTGTTCCCGAACCGACAAAGGAGCTCGCTCGAATGAGTGACGTGCTGTCGCTGTCCCAGATCAAGATGCCGGGAACGGCCCGGACCAAGGACGACGCCATCCGGGAGGCTGGCGAGATCCTGGTCACCGCCGGCGCGGTCACGCCCGACTACATCGACTCGATGTTCGACCGGGAGCGGTCGGTCTCCACCTACATGGGCAACTACCTGGCCATCCCGCACGGCACCAACGAATCGAAGGAGTCGATCAAGCGGTCGGCCCTTTCCGTGATCCGCTATCCCGAGCCAATCGACTGGGACGGCAACGAGGTCCTGTTCGCCCTCGGCATCGCCGGCTACCAGGGCGGCCACATGGACATCCTGAGCCGGATCGCCATCGTCTTCTCCGACACCGACGAGGTCGACAAGCTGGTCGCGGCACAGTCGGCAGAGGAGATCTACGACCTTCTGAACGCGGTCAACGAGGAATGAGTGGAGTCGCCGTCCATTTCGGCGCGGGCAACATCGGCCGGGGGTTCGTCGGGCTGATCCTCCACCGCGCCGGCTACGAGGTGGTCTTCGCCGACGTCGTCGACGAGCTGATCGACGGCCTCAACCGCACGCCGAGCTACCGGGTCAAGGAGGTCGGCCTCGACTCGCGCGAGGAGGTCGTCGACGGCTACCGGGCGATCAACAGCCGCCGCGACGAGCCGGCCGTCGTCGACGAGATCGCGTCGGCCGACATCGTGACCACGGCGGTCGGCCCGACGGTGCTGAAGTTCATCGCGCCGGTCATCGCCGCCGGCCTGCGCAAGCGGGCCGGCGGGGCGGCCCCACTGGCCGTGATGGCCTGTGAGAACGCCATCAACGCGACCGACGTGCTGGCCGGGCACATCCGCTCGGCTGTGCCCGAGGCCGAGTGGCCGGCGGTGACGGCCGAGGCCGTGTTCGCCAACACCGCCGTCGACCGGATCGTCCCCGCCCAGGCGCCGGACGCCGGCCTCGACGTCACCGTCGAGAGCTACTTCGAGTGGGCCGTCGAACGCCCGCCGTTCGGCGGCCACGAACCGTCGATCCCCGACGCCACCTGGGTCGACAACCTGGCGCCGTACATCGAGCGGAAGCTGTTCACCGTCAACACCGGCCACGCCGCCACCGCCTACCACGGCTTCGCCAGGGGCATCAGCAAGCTCAGCGACGCCCTGGCCGACGACGTTGTCCGGACCGCGGTCGAGGGGGTGCTGTCCGAGACCAAGCAGCTGCTGGTGGCCAAGCACGACTTTGCCGCCGAGGCCCAGCAGGCGTACGTGGACAAGATCCTGCAGCGCTTCGCCAACCCGTACCTGCCCGACACCGTCGACCGTGTCGGCCGGCAGCCGCTGCGCAAGCTGTCGCGCTCCGAGCGGCTCATCGGACCGGCCGCCGAGCTGGCCGAACGGGGCATCCGGCCACAATACCTGCTGGCCACGGTGGACGCGGCACTGTCGTTCGACGTCCCCGAGGACCCGGAGAGCGTCGAGCTCCAGGAGCTCCTCCGGACCCTGCCGCCGGCCGAGGCGACCGAGCGGATCACCGGGCTGACGCCGGCCGACCCGCTGTACGCCGACGTGCTGGCGGTGGTGGCGCGCAGGGTCGGCGCGGGAAGCTGATCCGGACCGTGCCGCCGAGCCAACGGCTGGCCGTGCTGACCAGTGGCGGCGACGCCCAGGGCATGAACCCGGCGGTGCGGGCGGTGGTCCGCACCGCGCTCCACGCCGGCGCCGAGATCTTCGCCGTGTACGAGGGCTACCAGGGGCTCGTCGACGGGGGCGACCGCATCCGCCCGGTGACCTGGGACGACGTCAGCGCCATCATCAACAGGGGCGGCACCGTGATCGGCACCGCCCGCTCGGCCGACTTCCGCCAGCGTGACGGGCGGCGCCGGGCCGTCCACAACCTCGTCCGGGCTGGCATCGACCGGCTGGTCGTCATCGGCGGCGACGGCAGCCTGTCCGGGGCCGACCTTCTGCGCCAGGAATGGCCGTCGTTGCTGGAGGAGCTGGCGGCCGGCGGCGAGATCGACCGGGAGACGGCCGAACGTCACCCGGCGCTGATGATCGCGGGACTGGTCGGCTCGATCGACAACGACATGCTCGGCACCGACATGACCATCGGGGCCGACTCGGCGCTGCACCGGATCCTTGAGGCGATGGACGCGATCGGCTCGACCGCGCAGAGCCACCAGCGCAGCTTCGTGGTCGAGGTCATGGGCCGGCACTGCGGCTACCTGGCGCTGATGAGCGCGATCGCCGGGAACGCCGCCTACGTGCTGATCCCCGAGTGGCCGCCCGACCCCGGCTGGGAGCGGGAGCTGTGCGAGATCATCAGGAGCGGCCGCGCCGCCGGCCGGCGCCACAGCGTCGTGGTCGTCGCCGAGGGCGCCCACGACTCGGCCAACCAGCCGATCACCAGCGAGCAGGTGCGCCAGCTGCTCTCCGACGAGCTGGGCGGGGACATCCGGGTGACGACCCTCGGGCACGTGCAACGCGGCGGCGTGCCCAGCGCCTTCGACCGGTGGATGAGCTCCATCCTCGGCCACGCCGCCGTCGAGGAGGTGCTGGCGGCCACGCCACAGAGCGTCCCGCAGCTGATCGGGCTGCGCGACCACCGGGTGGCCAGGGCGCCGCTGATGGAGTGCGTCGCCAGGACCCGCGAGCTGGCCGACCGGATCGCGGCCAGGGACTACGACACCGCGCTGGTGATGCGCGGCGACCGCTACACCGAGATGATCCACATCTTCCACTCCATCTCCCGTGCCCTCCCCAGCACGATCAGGACCAGGGACCGCCCCAGCCGGATCGCCCTGCTCAACGTGGGCGGGCTGGCCCCGGGCATGAACGCCGTCGCCGGGGCCGCGGTGCGGCTCGGGCTGGACCGCGGGCACACGATGCTGGGCGTCCGCGGCAGCTTCCGCGGCCTGATCGACTCCGACGTGCGGGAGCTCCAGTGGGGCGACGTCGAGGGCTGGTCCAGCCTCGCGGGCGCCGAGCTGGGGATCAGCCGGCAGGTGCCGACGGTCAACGACCTGTACGCCATCAGCCGCGGCCTGGAGGAGCAGCGTGTCGACGGGCTGCTGATCATCGGCGGCTGGGACGCGTTCGAGGCGGCCTGCACGATGCAGCGCGAGCGGGCCCGGTACCCGGCCTTCGAGGTCCCGACGATCTACCTGCCGGCCACGATCGACAACAACATCCCCACCTCGGAGGTGTCGGTGGGCGCCGACAGCGCCCTCGGCCTGATCGTCGACTCGATCGACCGCGTGCGGCAGGCCGGCATCGCCACCCGCCGCTGCTTCGTGGTCGAGACGATGGGTGGTCAATGCGGGTACCTGGCCCTGCTGGGCGGCCTGTCCGGCGGCGCGGTCCGCGTCTACCTGCACGAGGAGGGCATAACGCTCCAGGAGCTGGCCGACGACGTCGAGCGGATGGTCGAGAGCTTCCGGATCGGGCAGCGGCTCTTCCTCGCCGTGATGAACGAGAAGGCCAGCCCGATGTACACCAGCGACTTCCTGTGCCGGGTGTTCGACCAGGAGAGCCAGGGACTGTTCGACGCCCGCGAGGTGGTCCTGGGCCAGACCCAGCAGGGCGGCGCGCCGTCCCCGTTCGACCGGATCCTCGGGACCCGGCTGGCCGCGCACTCGATCGACTGGCTCAGCAACCAGATCGACAGCGCCGGCTCCGGCGGCGCGGTGATCGGGCTGTCCGAGGGCAAGGTCAGGGTGCGGCCGTTGCGGGACGCCGAGGAGCTGGCCGACTGGGAGCACCGGCGCCCGCTTCAGCAGTGGTGGATGCAGCTGCGGCCGATGATCGACGTGCTCGCCAACCGGCTCGCCCTGCGTTCGGCGGGGACGGGCTGACGGCGAGCGCGGTCAGGCGCTGGCGTGGACCTCGCGGAGCTCGAAGGAGACGACCTTGCCGGTCCCGGGGGCGGTCGAGTCGTCGTCGCGGACCTCGATCCGGACCACGTCGCCGCCGGCGTCGACGGTCAGCTCGACCGGGGCGTCGGTGTGGCGCAGGGCGCTGGCGACCA
>DATENJ010000122.1:0-11006 GCA_035275125.1 Actinomycetes bacterium
CGGCGCGGGTCAACGCCAGGTCGTCGGCGCCGATCTCCAGCAGCCGGCCCTGGGCCCGAAGCCGAGCGGTCCGCAACGGCGGGGCCTCCCGCCCAGCCACCGCCAGCCGTGAGCCGGCCGGGACGTGCTCGGCGAGCATCGACAGCGCCGCCCGGCCCTCGCGGTTCTCCACCAGGTGCACGTCGTCCAGGACCAGCACCACCGGGATGGTCATCGACGCCAACGCCGACCCCAGCCGGGGCACCACCGAGCCCGCCACCGAACTCGCCGACGCCAGCGCCTCGAACACCCCCCCCGCTGACCGGCTCGACCCCATCCAGGGCCGCCGCCACATAGGCCAACAGCACCTTGGGGTCGTTGTCGCGCTCGTCCAGCGACACCCAGGCGAAGGCCTGGCCATTGTGTTCGGCCCACTGGGCCAACAGCGTCGTCTTGCCATAGAATCAGGCGACGAGGCAGGCATCCCCCTGGTTGGATGATTTCGGTGCCGCGTGGCCAGCAACAATGAGCCCACCATCAGGCAGTCCGACTGAATCAGGGCTAGCTCGGTGGCTGCCCATGTGACGGATGCCGAGACGCTGCTCCAGCCTGCGGATGAGCAGCAGAGACAGGGCGACGCTGACCATCGGCAGCACCAGCGCCAGCAGGATGAATTGCCAGAGCTCCGTTTGAACGTCGGCAGTGAGGACGCTGAAGTTCATGCCGAAGTAGCCGGTGAGGAATGACAACGGCAGGAAGACCGTCGCGACGATGGTCAGCGCGTTGATGACCTGCGCCTGCCGGCCGGCGACGAATTCCGAGTAGTGGCTGAGAGCGTCCTTCGCCTGCTCGCGGACGTTCTTGGCGTTCTCCTGCATCCGGGTGACGCGTCGCCGGTGACGGTCGAAATGCTGCTGCGCACCTGGGCGCGTGCCAGGCAGTGCGTCCACCATCTCGGTGATGTCCTCAAGGTCGTGGGCATACCACCCGAGCTCCTGGATGGCGTCGGTGAGAATGCCGAGGATCTTGATGAGCTCGTCGTGCACCTTGGGCGAGAAATTACGCAGCATACCCAGCTGAATCTCGGCCAGCCGGTCGTCGATCGCGAGCAACTGCGGCCTGAAGCTGCCGATAAGGACGTCGGTGATTAGGAATAGGAGCCGTACCTCTTCTCCCCTGGCGTCCTCATCCAGGCCACAGTACTGGTGGCGGGCGTGCTGCAGCACCGGGCACGGTGTGGCGTGCACGGTGAACAGGAACTGTCCGGTGAGCAAGAGCGTCACATAGTCCGCCTGTAGCCACGCTGTCGGCTGGGTACCTACTGCCGCCGGCAGCACGGCCTGGACCGAACCTGCGGCCAAAGTGAGCGACGACCGCTGACTGGGGTGCGTCACGCTGTCGATGGCGCCCGCGGAGAGCTGGAGACTGTGGCCAAACTCCGCCAGCTCATCGTCGCCGGGGTGTTCCAGGTCGAGCCAGAAGAACCCGCCCGATTCCAGTTGGCCTGCGACCTCGCGCGGAGTCGCCGGCCCATCGCGCCCAGCGGTGGTGACCAGACGGGCGATCGTCGGCGTGGATGGATCGTGCAGCGGAGCGGAAGTGTCCTGTGGCAGATTCATGGGTCGGCCTTCTCCGGTCACCCGGCGTGGGATGTGCCCGCCGGGCACGCTGGGGTCCAGGCTGGCCTCGGTCGGGGGCGTGATCCGGGCCTGGCTGCGACCCGCGGGCGCCTCGTGGTGCGGACGTTCATGATCCGGCCGGCCTAACCGTCGGTACCCGGGGCCGGATTCTCGGCCAGCAGGCCCAGGTCCCTGAGCTCGCGCTGGGACTTGCCGGCGATCTTGCGGCCCAGCAGCGGCCGGCCGTCGGTGTGCTGGTAGACCCCGGCGGGCTCTTTGGCCAGCGGCTCCTCCCACCCGCGGTACAGGGCGATGACGCGAATCGTGAAGCCGATGACAAAGGAGATCCCAGCCGACCACCAGGTGTTCAGCCCGGCCGCGTCGCAGATGACCCAGACCAGGCCGGTGAGCGCGGCGATCGGGACGAACCACTCACCGCGGATGAACTGCTTGGGGGGCACGCCGCTGCTGATGTCGATGTAGTAGCGGCCCGCGGTCGGGCCGATCACCGCCAGCGCCAGCACTCCAAGGACCGGCAGGTGCGCCGCTTCGGCGGCCTGGGCCCCGGCAATCGCGTACCAGGGCAGGGAGAAGGAGGTCGAGAACTGGAACAGCCCCTCGCGGAACAACTGGCCGCTGGCGAAGGCGATCAGTATCCGACGATCCCGGCCGCCAGGCAGAGCAGGATGTAGGCGGGATTGGTGAACGCGCCAGGGACTTTGTTCAGGATCACGTCGCGGGTGACCCCGCCGCCGATGCCGCCCAGCAGCGCCATCAGCAGGATGCCGACAATGGTGAAGTTGCGGTAGTGGTCGGGTCGGCGGGCCAGCAGCGCGCCGTTGAGCGCGTTGGTCGTCGCCGCGATGAGGTCGATGGTGGTGAAGTTACCGGTCCATTTGAAACCGCCGATGGTGATCCCGGCGGCGAGTACCTCCTGGCCTGTCACGGCACCTTCCTTAGAACTCAGGCGGCCTCCAGGACCGCGCCGCCTTCGACGGTGTTGAAGCGCAGGATCAGCCGCTGTGACCCGGGTGCGTTCAGGGTTCCGACGCTGTCTTGCCGCACGGGTCCGTCGGCCCAGGCGACCAGCAGCGAGCTGCCCGGAACGAGCAGGCCGCGGAGGCCCTTGAGCCGGCGCGCCGAGACGGCCCGGCCTGCCCACAGGCCATACAGCGCGCCGGCCACCAGACCGAACACTCCCCAGGCGATGCCGGTCACGACCGCGTTGTCCACGAAGCTGAGCACGCCGCCGCCGCTGAAGGCGCCGGCGAGGGCTCCGACGGCCAGGCCGAACAGCCCCCAGCTGATCAGGTCACTCTTGGCCCATGCCTTGACACCCTGGCTGGGATCGGCCACGTGTCGGCGGCCGTCGCGGTCGACCCAGATCACCAGCTCGACCTCAACCGGGCCGGCTGCCGTCTTGGATGTGGGTGCTGCCCGGGAGGCGACCTGGGTGGCGGTCCCGGGATCGGGGTAGCGGAGCAGGATCATGCTCGTCGGCGCGCTCTGGCCGGGCGGGATCGCGTCCCCTTCGGCGCTGCGCGGCAGCTCGACGGGGTCAGTGGCGCCGGCGAAGACACGCGCGGTCAGGTCGTCGCCGATGCCGGCCACGCTGGCGGTGGCCGGTGCGTGGGCGGCGGCGGCCGTGAGGAGGCCGCGGGGGTCGGTGGTTTCGGCGAAGGTGAGCAGGGCCGAGGAGCTGGCCGGGAGCCGGGCGCCGATGCGGGCCAGCTCATCCTTTCTCAGCAGGTGCTCGGTGTAGTACGCCCACAGGCCGCCGCAGATCGCGCCGAGGATCGCCCAGATGGCCAGGCTCTTGAGCCCGCCCGCGACCAGGCCGAACAGCCCCCAGGTGAGCGCCGCGGTCAAGGTCCCCTGCACCGTGCGGCGCGGGTCATGCACCGACGCCTTGTGTTTCGCGTTGACCTGCAGGACGACGGTGTCCAGCAGGGCGCCGCCCTGGGATTTCAGCTGCGCGTCCAGGCCGCGGCGGGCCTTCCCGGCGGTCTTGGTCCCGCCGAAGCACTCCAGCAGCACCCCGACCTGCGCGCCGCCCTTGGCGCCGGTGCCTGCCCTGGCGTCGCCCCGGTCTTGCGTCGCATCGCCCATGGGATGACCTGCCTCGTTACCCGGTCCCTGACGCAGCCGCCACGGCCAGCGGCTGCGCCAGGCGGACCTTCACCGTTGTGGCTGTCACCGTGCCGCTCATGCGCCTGACGCATGGCTCAGCCCGTGCTCGGGCTGGTGCTGCCGCACGTTGGCGGGTGGCTGGCCGTCGGGATGCTGGAGCGTGGTGACGAACTGGGTGATCGGGCCGATCTGCAGGTGCTCCTGCGGAACCAGCTGGCCGGGCGCGGGTGGGGTGTACGGGTCGGGGGTCCCCGGCTTGATCGGCGGCTCGATCGCCAGCGACTTCAAGAACGCGGCGGCGGCGGCGGCCATCGGGTGTATCACCCAGGCGTGCGGGAAGTCGACCGGGTGCTCCTCCCTCGGGTCCCACTCCAAGTTGTGCAGATGCGGGATGCTGTAGGGGGCCCAGGTGGAGTAGAAGTCGTCCTGCTGGAACAGGTGCACTTTCCATTGCCGCCACTTGATCGCCTGCAGCCGGTTGCCGTTGAAGCACAGGACGGTGTCGCGGCCGGACTCCTCGCCATCCCCGAGCAGGAACCCGCGCAGGTCCATCCCGTCGATCTGACGGTCGGTGGGCACGGTCCCGCCGCCGGCGAGGGCCAGGGTGGTGAACAGGTCGACCTCGTGCACGAGTTCGTTGCTGACCTTGCCCACGGGCACCTTGCCCGGCCAGCGGACGATACACGGGGTCCGGTTCGAGCCCTCCAGCGAGGTGAACAGCGAGCCCCGCCACGGGCCCCCGAATCCATCCCATGCCCCGCCAAATGGGTCCGGGTCGCCGGCGGGCATCCGGTAGGTCGAATCGCCGCCGTTGTCGGAGGCCCACACCACGATCGTGTCGTCGCCCAGCCCAAGCGTGTCCAGCTCGTCGAGGATCTGGCCGGTGAAGTCGTCCATCTGGGTGAGGATGTCGGCCCAGTTGCCGCGCTTGGTCTTGCCCGCGTAATCCGGGTCGGGGATGGTCGGGATGTGCGTCTGGGTGTAGGGCAGGTACAGGTAGAACGGCTTGCCCTCATCGTGTGAGCGGCGCATGAAGTCGATCGCCCAGCCGGTGATCTGGCGGTCGAACCCGGCCCGGAACTCCGCGTCGTAGGTGGCGATGACCTCGTGCTTGCCGCCCTTCTTCCGCGCGTAGATCGGCTCGGGTTCGAAGGGGATCTGCATGGCGCCGGCGTAGGGCGCCGAGGTGACCGTCCCGTTGGGGAAATAGGACTGCATCGTCCACAGCACCTCGTCGGCGGTCCTCGGGGACCACACCGCCTCGTCGAACCCGAAGTCCACCGGGCTGCGCTGCTCCGGGTCGCTGCCCAGGTGCCACTTGCCCCACATCCCGGTGGCGTAGCCCGCGTCTGACAGCGCGCGGGCGATCGTGACCTCCCATTGCGTCATCCCATCGCCGCCGCCGGTGACCGGAATAGTCTGGGTGCCCGACCGTATCGGGTGACGGCCAGTCAAGATCGCCGACCGGCTCGGCGTGCACTGCGCCTCGACGTTGAAGTTCAGCAGCTTCAGACCCTGATCAGCGAGCTTGTCGATCCGCGGCGTCGGGGCGCCGCGCAGCACCCCGCCGCCGTAGCAGCCAAGCTCGCCCCAGCCGAAGTTGTCCCAGAAGAAGACCACGATGTTCGGCTGATCGGCGCTCATTTCCCGCCTCCTTCGTGGGTCGTGCCCACGCTCATCGCCGCGCGCTTAGGTTGGTTTGCTCACCCGCTCGACCGATAGCGACCTTGCCGCTGATGACCGTTGTGCCGGCGGTCCGTTCTAGCGCCATCGGCTCGACCGGACGGCCGCGCCTGGTCCCACGCCTCCAATCCCTGTGCCCTGCGCTTGTCGACACTCGGATACGGGACCCTCGTGCTTGTGACGATCTCGCCCTCCTCCTCAAGGCGCCCTCCATCCGACTCGGCTGAGCATGGGGCGCCCGTGGGGCGCGGTCATCACCCCAACTGGGGGAAATACAGCGGACTCTGTAGGGCGTCCGCAGGTACTTGACAGCAGGGTCCTGCCGCACCACGACAGCAGCACCCAACCAGCCGCCAGCCCCATCCTCCCTGCTCGAACTACGATCAGCGCCTCAGTTCGCTAGGCTGGCCGCTCGCGCAGGGCTGCCGCGAGGTCGGGGAAGACCTTGGCGACCTTGGCGGTCAGGTAGTCGCCGTAGGTCCCGTCCCACGCGTGCACGCTCTGTCCGTCCCATCGTCGGGCCGCGTCGTCGGGCGCGGGCCCGGCGCCGGCCAGCGCGGCCTCCGGGAGCGGCGTGACCCTGGCGTCCCAGGACGGATCGAGGAACAGCGGGAACGACAACCGATCCTGACCGCTGAGGTTGCGGACACGGTGGGGGTTGGACCGGTACAGACCGTGTGTCATCCGTTCGAGCATGTCGCCGATGTTGACCACGAACACGTACGGGTCCGCGGGGACGTCGACCCACTCGTCGTGCGTCCGCACCTGCAGCCCACCGTGGTGGTCCTGGGCCAGGAGGGTGACGAGCCCGTAGTCGGTGTGCTCCCCGACGCCCCAGGAGCCGGTGTCGCCGGGCGGGTAGTGGAAGATACGGAAGAGCACGGTCGGGT
Organism: Actinomycetes bacterium; assembly: GCA_035275125.1. GTDB lineage: Bacteria > Actinomycetota > CALGFH01 > CALGFH01 > CALGFH01 > CALGFH01. The sequence continues at coordinate 6,302 of DATENJ010000122.1, forward strand.
CGGCGGTCAGGTGGGTCTCGAACCAGTCGCGGTCGATGCCGAGGCCCAGGGCGATGCCGCGCAGCAGGGCCTGGCCGACGGCGCCGACCTCGTCGATCCAGCGCAGCACGACCTCGCGGAGTCCGGCTGGTTCGGCGGGGAACAGGTTGGCGCCGTGGAGCGGCGTCCCCGCCGCGACCCGGGGGTCGGTGGAGGCCAGCTCCTGGCCGAAGTAGACGCCCTCCTTACGGTCCGGCTCGCCCGAGGTGAGTTCATCGCCGACGGGGAACCAGCCACGCCAGGCGAGTGCGCCGTGCCGCATCGAGATCGCGGCCTTGGCCTCGTTGGGGAGCGCGAAGAACTCGCGGGCCAACCGTTCGAGGTCGTCTCGCAGCCCGGGCTCGATGCCGTGCCCGGTGACGAGGAAGAAGCCACTATCCCGGCAGGCCGCGTCGATCGCGCGGCCGACCGCGAGCTGCGCGCGGGACGACGCCGCCGGGTCGAGCAGCGAAGCGACGTCGACGAGGGGAAACGCACCCATGTCAGGCTCCTCGACGCTCAGGCCGATCCGCACCGGCGATGAAGAACCAGGGAGCGCTTCTCGGCCTACGGTTCACCGCACGGTGCTCCCAGGCACATAGCCCATACCTGAATACTCACCGGTCACCTCGCGAGATACCGCTCGTCACCCTCGATAGCTGATCGGCGAGCCCATCCTTACCATGAATCTCGCGGCCATCGCTGTAGGAGCTGCTCATGACGGTGTTGGGCAGCGCGGAGTGCCTTGGCGGCTCCCAGGAGATCCAGTACCGTCGAGCGACCATGCGGGTCCACCGACAGGCGCAGGCCACCGCGGCACTCGTGGTCCTCGCCGTCTTGTTCGGGTCGCTGTGGGCTTGCGCCCTCGGCGCTTCTGGTCCAGGCACCCCAGTGGACCAGTTGATCGCCAGCCGGTCACGACTGGGCCTCGAGGCAGCTACCCTGCCGGACCGGGCTGCGGCGCTGCGCCCGTCGTCCGAGCGCCCCGACCCGGCCGGGCGGCTGCTGCTTCCGCTGCTGCTCGGCCTGGTCGGCGCCTCCATCACCATCGCCAACCGCGTGCCCGCCAGACGGCGCCATTCCAGCCGTACCTCGGCCCAGTCGCCAGTCCTGGCCACCCCACGAGGGCCTCGGGCTCCACCCTGCCTCCAGCCGGGCTGATCCCTGCCCCGCGCCGGCACTGACCGGCGTGGGCTGACCCTGGAGGTTCCACAATCGTGTCTCGTCACCTCGGGTGGCGCCTTGTCGCCGTGGTGCTGGTGGCCGACCGCAACTGGACGATCACGGTCCCCGCCGACACCTTCGAGTGGCCCCGATTCCAATGAGCGCCAGGTCGACCTCGCATAGGCGACAACCAGAAAGTCGCGGGATCGAAGGCCATCAATGGAGCCTGCATCGCAACTCCGGAGCCAGCCTACCCTGCCGCATCGTCTGCGAATGCGGCTGGGCGTCTTCCGCGGGCGACAAGACCTCGGTCCTGCTCCAGCTCAAAGGCCACCTTGAGGACTGCCTGCACAACGGGGCACGGGTGACCACAAGCCACCAGCAGCCCCCCACCGACCTCCGACCATGAGTGCCGACCGATGAGCGACCCAGCTCCCACCGTGAGCCGGTTCGACCTCCGGGCCAGCACCTATGAGGACAGCGTGCTGCAACAGTTCCTGTTTGTTCCGGTGCACCAGGCAGCCTTGCGACTTGGCCGGCGGATTCTGCCCCAGGCCGGCGCGGTGCTGGATGTCGGCTGTGGCACCGGCCGGCTGCTCCGCGCCGCTCGATCCTGCTATCCAGCGGCTGAGCTGGTCGGGGTCGATCTGGCCGGACAGATGGTGGCCAGCGCCATCGCGGTGACTCCCCGCAGGCAAAGGATCCGCTACGTGCAGGCTCGAGCCGAGCGTCTGCCCTTCCCCGCCGCCAGCTTCGATCTGGTGTTTGCCACCTTGACCCTGCGCCACTGGGCGGATCTGCCGGTTGGGATGGCTGAGGTCGCCCGAGTGCTTCGCCCGACCGGGATGCTGGTGCTCGCCGACGTCTTCCCTGACTGTCCGCGCCGGGATCCATGGGGGCGGGTGCTGCGTCGTCGCCGCTGCTCTCCGGCGTCGGCCGAGCTCATGCCGTTGCTGGCCCGGCAGCGCCTTGAGGTCGCCGGCCTTGAGTGGGTCCGTTGGTTCAGCCTGCCCGACGTCCAGGTCCTCGGGCTGCAACCAATCCACCGTCGGGCGATGCCAGTCCCATGCCTGCAAGGCAAGAGCGCCTTCCACCATCAGGAATCGATGGTGCCGGCAGAGCGACCTTATGGGATGGACGGCGCTCACTATCGATAGAGCCAACCCCACCGTCCTGACGACCAGGGGCCCGCCCGCGAGCGCGAAGAGTCGCCGCCGCCCTCCGACGTTGCCGCCGAGCTGGCCGGGCTCCGCCCGTTCTGTAGCCGCAGCAAAGCGGGCCACGCGGGCAGGTCACGGGAGGGCTTGGCCGCGGTCCGGCACGCGATCCAGGACGCTGGTGCTTGCGTTTGACCGTCGCGCTTGGTCAAGGAGGCAGGCGCCGGGCCGACACCTCTCTAGTGGCTGGAAGGCCAGATGCGCCGCCGAGGCGGGCAGGCGAAATCCAAGGGGCGAGCGTGCGACGAAGGCTCGGATTCTGGGTGGTCATCGCGTTCTTGGCGGCTGGCTGTGCCGCCCCCGCCACCACCCGTCAGCCAACCGTTCGTGACCAGACCGATGTCTGGTTCGCCCAGCATATGGTCCCTCATCTGCTGCAGGACACCTCGATCGCCTACCTCTCCCGCGACCGGCTCACCCATCCGGAGCTGGCCCGGCTCGCCGACCGCCTCCGACGGCGCGACCAGGCGCACGCGGCCCAGCTCGTGGACTGGTTGGCCCGGCGCGGGCTCGCCCCCCACGGCCACAGTCATCAGCGGGGCGATTCCTTGCGGCGAAGTGACCTGGAGCGGCTGTCCCGGCTCGAGGGCACCGCCCTCGACCAGGCCTTCATCAAGGTGATGGCCGCACGGGACCGGGCCGGCCGGAGGCTTGCCACCACCGAGACCCGCGACGGCAACGTGCCGGAGATCCGCCAGCTCGCCGAGCAACTACTTGCCGAACAGCAAGCCGAGGTCCGCAACCTACAGACCTGGAGGCGCGCCCGGTCCAAGGCATAAGCCAGCCAGCCACGGCCACGGCATCGGGCCATCCGCCACGTCTCTGGCTTCGGGCAGTGGGGTCACTGTGGCTGCTGCAGTCGGCGGATCGCATGGCGTGTTCTGAGCCTTGACAACCCAGAACCCAGCCAACAAGGTCGTCGTGCCGGAAGGCAGATATCTCCGGTAGGGAGGGCCCATGGACGTGCCCGCAGATCGTTCGAGGCCGACCAGCGCCCTGCACGTGCACCCCGAGGCTGTGCGGTCGCCGCGGCGGCGGCGGCGGCCGACCGGGGCGGCCCCGCCGCTGCCGTACCGGCTGCAGACCAGCGGGATTCGCTGGCTGGTGGCGGCCGTGGTCCTGGTCGGGCTGACCCTGGCGATCTTCGCCCGCGGACTGCGGGGCCCGGCCATGGCGGTCAACGTGGTGGATGATGCGGTGGTGCAGTGGCTGGCCGGCCTGGTCGGGCCGGGGCTGGTGGCGCCCCTGCGGGGCCTGGCCCACATCGCCTCCTGGTGGGTGTTATGGACGCTGTACTTCGGCCTGTTGCTGGTGTTGCTGGTCCTGCGGCGCTGGCGGCACCTGATCATCTGGTGGGTTGTCGTCCAGCTCGGGAGCTTTCTTACCTTTATCCTCGCTGTGACTAGTCGGCGGCCGCGTCCGTTCGGGGTGGAGCTTCGGACGAGTTGGGGTGGCTGGGCGATGCCGTCGGTGCAGGTCGCCTTCCTGACCGCGGGCCTGATGACGGTGCTGTACACGCTGGTGCCGGAGGGTCGCTGGCGTAATCTCGGCAAGTGGCTGGTGGCCGGGCTGATCGCCCTGGTCGCCCTGGCCCGGATGGCGCTGGGCGTGGACGCCCCCAGCGACGTGCTGGTCGGGGTGGGTATCGGGGTGGCTCTCCCGCTGCTGCTGTTCCGCCGGTTCGCTCCCAACGAGGCTTACCCGGTCACCTACCGGCGGGGCCGCAGCGCCCATCTGGATGTCGGCGGCGCCCGCGGAGAGGCGATCCGGCGGGCTCTGGAGGATCAGCTCGGCCTCATCGTGGAGGACGTCAAACCGTTCGGCCTCTCGGGGTCGGCCGGGTCCACCCCCCTGCGGATCACGATCGCCGGTGACCCCCCGGCCCAGTTGTTCGGCAAGCTGTACGCCCAGAGCCACCTGCGCTCGGACCGCTGGTACAAGCTCGGCCGGGAGCTGCTCTACGGACGGCTGGAGGACGAGAAGCCGTTCAACACCGTGCGCCGGCTGGTCCAGCAGGAGGACTACGCGCTGTCGCTGATGAAACGGGCGGGGCTGCCCAGCCCGACCCCGTTCGGGTTCGTGGAGCTCACCCCCGAACGCGAGTACCTGCTGGTCGCCGAGTTCTTCGACGACGCCACCGAGCTCGGCGACGCCACCGTCGACACCCAGGTGATCGACGACGGCCTCGGCATCATCCGCAAGCTGTGGGACGCCGGGCTGGCCCACCGCGACATCAAGCCGGCCAACCTGCTGGTCCGCGACGGCCGCATGCAGCTGATCGACGTCGCCTTCGTCCAGGCCCGGCC
>DATENJ010000123.1:0-2102 GCA_035275125.1 Actinomycetes bacterium
TCGAGTGCCTGGTCGTGTTCGACCAGAGCGACCCCGACCTGCCCTGGCCCGAGCTGCCGGCCGGCCGCCGGCTGGTGCTGGTCCGCAACCAGCGCACCCCCGGCCTGGCCGGGGCCCGCAACAGCGGCATCCTTGCCGCCACCGGCGAGCTGGTCGCCTTCTGCGACGACGACGACGAGTGGCTCGGCGAGAAGCTGACCAGGCAGGTGGCGCGGCTGCTGGCGACGCCGTCGGCGGCCGTCTCGACCACCGGCATCCTGGTCCGCTACCAGGACCGCACCACCACCCGGCTGGCCCCGACCGAGCTCGTCACCCACCGCCAGCTGCTGCGCTCGCGGCTGACCGAGCTGCACCCCTCGACGGTGCTGGCCCGGCGCCGGGAGCTGCTCGACGACATCGGCCTGGTCGACGAGCAGATCCCCGGCAGCTACGCCGAGGACTACGAGTGGCTGCTGCGGGCGGCGCGCCACGCCCCCGTGCTGGCCGTGCCCGAGCCCCTGGCCGTGATCCACTGGCACCAGTCGTCGTTCTTCTCCGACCGCTGGCGGACGATCATCTCAGCCCTCACCTACCTGGTCGACAAGCACCGCGAGCTCCAGCAGGAGCCGTCGGGGCTGGCCCGCATCTACGGCCAGATCGCCTTCGCCCACGCCGCCCTCGGCGAGCGCGGCAAGGCCAGGAGCTGGGCCCGCCGGACCCTGTCGCTGAACCGGCGCGAGCGCCGGGCCTACCTGGCCCTGGCCATCAGCGTCGGCCTGATCAGCGCCAAGACCGTGACCCGGTTGGCGCACGTGGCCGGCAAGGGCATCTAGGGCGGTCCCGCCCAACCCGGCTAGGACTCGATCAGACAACGATTTGACCGACGAATCGTGATCTTGGTTAGATCCCTGCCAGCACAGCATCCCCCACAGCGAGCGGGCCTTCCCCCCAGGGCCCGCGGCACGAATCGCTCCGAACTCCCGGCCCTGGTGAGGTGGTTCACCAAGGAGGAGCAGCTTTGCGTCACGCCGCCCCCCGTCACACCCGGCAGCCCGCCCGTCGTCCCTCCCGTGTCCTCACCGCCCTGCTCCTGCTGGCCGGCCTGGTCGGCGCTCTCACCGTGTCGGCCAGGGCCTTCCCGCCGTCCGGCGCGCAGGGTGACGAGTCCCTGACCCCCAAGGCGGCCTGGCTCGGCGCCTGGGTGCAGCCCTCGGGGTCGTTCTCCAAGGCCGCCCAGCAGCAGGCGGTGCTCGACCTGGAGCGGCGCATCGGCCGCCGCCTGGCCATCGACCACACCTATGTGCCGTTCGGGGCCCAGCTCGGCTGGCGCCCGGCCTGGGACGTCCAGATGGGCCGCATCCCCCTGCTGACCATCGGCAACGGGGCCAGCACGACCGAGGTCGCCCAGGGCCGCCACGACGTCTACCTGCGCCAGCTGGCCGAGGGCGTGCGGGAGCTGGGCAAGCCGGTGTTCATCCGCTACGCCCACCGCATGGACGACCCCGCCAGCAGCTCCTGGGTCGGCTCGCCAGAGTCCTACCGGGCCGCCTGGCGCCACGTTCGCGAGATCTTCGCCGGGCTGCCGGCGTCGTTCGTCTGGGCCCCGACGGCGGCCGCCTTCGGCAGCGACTCCGCCGACCGCTTCTACCCCGGCGACGACCAGGTCGACTGGATCGCCGCCGACGGCTACAACGGGCCCGGCTGCCGCCCAGGCCGCGGCTGGCGGGAGCTGTCGGAGATCTTCGGCGACTTCTACGTCTGGGGCAGCTCGCACGGCAAGCCGCTGATGATCGGCGAGACCGGCTCGGTCGAGGACGCCGCCGACCCCGGCCGCAAGGCGGCCTGGTTCGACAACGCGGCCAGGGACCTGACCACCGAGATGCCGAACGTCCAGGCCCTCATCTACTTCGACGCTAAGAAGGCCTGCGACTACCGGGTCGCCAGCTCCGCCCGCTCGCTGGACGGGTTCCGGCGCCTGGCCCTCGACCCGCACTTCCAGACCACGCCGCTCCCCCCGACCCCCACGACCAGGCCGACGCCGACGCCGACCACCAAGCCGACGCCGACCACAAGGCCGCCGGGCTCGACCACCCCGCCGACGACCTCGCCCGGCTCCGGCGGCG
>DATENJ010000124.1:0-7075 GCA_035275125.1 Actinomycetes bacterium
TCGGCGGCCGTCCCGTCCAGGCCCAGCACTCGGCACAGGCGGGCGAACTGGCCGTCGTTGCCGACGGCCACCACCAGCGGCCGGTCGGCGGTGGCCAGGGTCTCGTACGGGGTGATGCTGGGGTGCCGGTTGCCCATGGCCTGCGGTCGGACCCCGGTGCAGAGGAACGAGGAGGCCTGGTTGACCAGGCTGGCCAGGGCCGAGCCGAGCAGGCTGACCTCGACCCGCTGCCCGCGCCCGGTCCGCTCCCGGGCATGGAGGGCGGCCAGGATGCCACTGGCCGCGTACAGCCCGGTGAGCACGTCGACCAGGGCCACCCCGACCTTGGTGGGCTCGCCCCCGGCCGGGCCGGTGATGCTCATCAGCCCGCTCATCGCCTGGACAAGGAAGTCGTAGCCGGGCAGCTCTGCCCCGGCCCCGTGGCCGAAGCCGGAGATGGAGCACCAGACCAGGCCCGGGTTGTCCCTGGCGACCTCCTCGTACCCGAGCCCGAGGCGCTCGGCCGCGCCGGCCTTGAAGTTCTCGACCAGCACGTCGGCCTCGGCCGCCAGGGCCCTGGCGGCCCGCCGGTCCTGGTCGCGCTTGAGGTCGAGGGCGACGCTGCGCTTGTTGCGGTTGACGGCCAGGTAGTAGGTGCTGTGGCCGCCGGAGAATGGCGGCCCCCAGGCGCGGGTCTCGTCGCCGCCCTCAGGGTGCTCGACCTTGACCACGTCGGCCCCCAGGTCGCCGAGCAGCATGGTCGCGAACGGCCCGGCCAGCACCCTGGAGAAGTCGGCCACCACCAGCCCCTCCAGGGGACCTTGCGTCACAGGCGGAAGTCCCGGTCGGGGGTGGGGTCGGCCACGTCCATCTGGGCCTTCTGGAGGCGGCCGGCGTAGTCCCAGTTGAGCGCCTGCCAGCGGGTGAACTGGTCGAGGACCCAGATGCCGGACTGGCGGCTGCCGTTGCCGGAGCGGCCGTTGCCCCCGAACGGCAGGTGGGCCTCGGCCCCCGAGGTCGAGTTGTTGACGCTGACCATCCCAGCCCCGACGCCCGCGCGGAAGCGGAAGGCGCTCTGTGGGTCGCGGGTGTAGATGGCCGCCGACAGGCCGTAGCCGTGGCCGTTGGCCAGGGCGACCGCCTCCTCCAGCGAGTGGCAGGCGGCCACCCCGACGATCGGCCCGAAGGTCTCGCGCCGGTACAGCTCGTCGTCGGCGGTGACCCCGGAGACGATCGTCGGGTGGCAGTAGAGGCCGTCGTCGGGGTCGCCGAGGAACCCCTTGCGCGGGTTGGCGGCGGTGATCCGCCCGGTCCCGGTCGAGCCGTGGACACGGTGGTGGGGCTCGATCAGCTCCAGCCACCCAAGGAACCGGTCGCAGAAGCGCTGGTCGATCATGGGCCCGTACAGCACGTCCCGGAACGGGTCGCCAATGACGGCCCGCTCGACGGCGGCCGCGAACCGGTCAAGGAACTCGTCGTGGATCGCGCGGTGGGCGATCACCGTGCCCAGCGAGGTGCAGCGCTGGCCGGCGGTGCCGAAGCCGCTGAACAGGGCCCCCTCGACGGCCAGGTCGAGCTCGGCGTCGGGCATCACCACCAGCGGGTTCTTGCCGCCCAGCTCGAGGCAGGGCACCTGGAGGTGACGGCCGCAGAGCTCGCCGATGCGACGCCCGACCTCGGTGGAGCCGGTGAAGCCGACCTTGTCGACCAGGCCCTCCTCGAGGGCGGCGGTCAGGCCGTCGAAGGTGGCCGGCCCGTCGGCCTGGACCAGGTTGAGGACGCCGTCGGGCAGGCCGGCGTGCCAGCACAGCTGGGCCAGGGCCTCGGCGGTGGCCGGGGCGCACTCGGCCGGCTTCCAGACGACCGCGTTGCCGCACAGCAGCGCCGGGACCAGGTACCAGGACGGCACCGCCACCGGGAAGTTGCCGGCGGTGATCACCGCCGCCACCCCGACCGGCTGGCGGAAGGTGAACAGCTGCTTGTCCGGCATCTCGCTCGGCACCGTCTGGCCGTACAGCCGCCGGCCCTCGCCGGCGAAGAAGTCGCAGGTGTCGACGATCTCGGTGACCTCGCCCCTGGCCTCGGCCAGCGGCTTGCCGATCTCGGTGGTGACCAGCCGGGCCAGGGCGTCGGCGTTCTCCTCCACCAGCCGCCCCAGGTGCTTGACGCCCCGCCCCCGCACCGGGGCCGGCGTCGCCGCCCACCCGGCCTGGGCCGTTCGCGCCGCCCGGCAGGCGTCGACGAAGGTCGCGGGCTCGGCAAGCAGCACCTCGGCCACCACGTCTCCTGTGTGGGCCGGGTCGACCGACCGGTGCCGGCGCCCGCCGTCGGCCCGGTGCCCCCCGATACGGGAGGCAAGCGGCGACGCCTGCTGGGTCATGGAGCAACCGTAGCCGAAAACGCCGGTGCGGCGCGTGACCCGTTCAGGTCGCGCGCCGCACCGTTCCCCACGATGCTCTGGGGAGATGTTGCCGGGTTGGTGGTTACCGGAGGCCGAGCTTGCTCGAGCAGGCGGGCCAGGCGCCCCAGCCCTGGGAGGCTCGGACGCGCTCGGCGACGCGGATCTGCTCGGCGCGGCTGGCGTTGTGGGCCGAGCCGCTGCCGCCGTTGGCCGCCCAGGTGCCCTGGGCGAACTGGAGGCCGCCGGAGTAGCCGTTACCGGTGTTGATGCCCCAGTTGCCGCCGGACTCGCACTGGGCCAGGCGGTCCCAGACGCTGCCGCCGGCCGGGGCCGCGGCCGACCGGGTGACGGTCGAGCGCCGGGAGCTGGAGGCGGGAGCGGCGGAGCGCTCCGAGGAGACGACGCGGGTCACGGCCAGCGCCGGGAGCGGGCGGTGCTTGAGCTTCTCGCCCTTGGCGGGGAGCAGCAGCTTCTGCCCTGGGTAGATGAGGTTGGGGTGCTTGATCTTCTTGTTCAGGTCCCAGACCGGTCGCCAGCTCGACAGCTTCGCCTTCTTGGCGATCTTGCTGAGCGTGTCGCCCTGCTTGACCACGACCTTCTTGCGCTTGTGGTCGGTCTGGGCGGCGACGATCTTGGTCTGGCCGCGCTGGACGGCGTTGACGGGCTCGGCCGACGCCGGCAGCGCGAACGCCGAGGCGAGGACCGCCGCTCCGAGGCCGGTGACGACACTCAGGCGGGCCGTCCGGGCTAACTGATGTGCATGCGTGCGTGCCAAGGAAAGTTCCTCCTCCTGCACTTGGGGGTGGGCCCGAAAGGGCCCGGCAAGACCCGTTCGCCGCCACGCGGCGCACGGTCGCGCTCCCGTTCCGGGGGCGCTGGCCTTGAGGGGCGCAGTGGGGGCGCGCTCTCCTCCGGCCGTACGAGTCGTGGAGAGTAGAGGAGGTCGGCAGAATACGTCAAGGCGGCCGACCGGACCCATCGGCCGCCCACCGGCTTCGCAGATGTTGAACAATGCCCGCTTCGGACGATGGTTCTGCAGCTCCGGGTCGCACCCGGCACCCTTGAGGCCTCCGCCTGGCACTGGACCGGCGTCGGCCTGGCAATGCTCGCCACCGCGGCCGTGTTCGTGGCCATGGCCGTCTACGTCTGGCGGCGGCGGGGAGGCTCGGCCGGCACCGCGCTGGCCCTGGTGCTGGTGGCCCTCCTGCTCTGGGCGGGCACCTACGCGGCCGAGCTGGGAGCGGCCGACCTTGGGGCCATCTCGCGCTGGGGCGACGTGAAGTTCGTCGGCCTGGTGCTGCTCCCTCCGGCCTGGTTCGCGTTCGCGGCGCTGTTCGCCGGGCGCGCGTCGTGGGTCAACCGGCGGAACCTGGCCCTGCTGGCCATCCACCCCGTGGTGATCCTGGTCCTGCTGGCCAACGCCGCCACCCACGACCTCATCCGCTACTACCCGGACGCGGCGGCCCTCGACCCGGACGCCGTGGCCGAGCCCGGCCCGCTGTTCTGGCCGCACCTGGTCTACTCCGGCGTGGTGATGTGGGGCAGCCTGATCCTGATGGTGGCCGCGCTGCTGCGGGCCTCCCGGGTCTACCGGCGGGTCACCACCATCCTGATCGTCAGCCTGGTCGTGCCCTACGGGGTCAACCTGCTCTACAACCTGGACGTCGGGCCGTTCGGCCGGGTCGACCTGACACCGTTCCTGCTGATCGTCTCCTGCCTGGTGCTGGTGTGGGGGCTGTTCCGGTTCCGGCTGCTCGGCATCCGCCCGGTGGCCCGGGGCCTGGTGTTCGAGACCATCTCGGAGGCGGTGGTGGTGCTCGACCCGCTGCGCCGGGTGGTCGACGCCAACCCGCCGGCCGAGCGGCTGCTGGGCCGCCCCCTGGCCGACGCCGTCGGCCGCCCCCTCGGCGAGCTGCTGCCCGAGGCGGCCGACGCCGTCCGCGACGCCCCGGCGGCCAGCAACGGCGCCTCGCCCGGGCTGCCCGAGGAGCTGGTCGTGACCAGGAGCGGGATGACCCACCGGTACGAGCCGACGCTGGTGGCGATGCACGACCGGCAGGGGCCGCCGATCGGCTGGCTGATGATGCTGCGCGACGTCACCGAGCAGCACCGGACCCTGCGGAACCTGCGTACCGCCGACGAGCAGCGCCGCTCCCTGCTGGAGCGGGTGGTGACCAGCCAGGAGCAGGAGCGGCGCCAGGTCGCCGGCGACATCCACGACGACGCCATCCAGGCCATGGTGGCCGTCACCCTCCAGCTCCAGGCCCTCGGCGGCCGGTTGCACGACCCCCGGTCCTCGGAGCTGGTGGAGCGGCTGGCCGCCACCGCCACCGAGAGCGTCGGGCGGCTCCGCCAGCTCGTGTTCGAGCTCCGCCCGCCCCTGCTCGACGAGGTCGGGCTGGCCGCGGCCATCGACCAGTACGCCAGGCGGGCCGGCGAGCTGGCCGGCTTCGTGGTCCAGATCAGCGACGAGTCGGCCGGGGAGCTGCCCGACGAGCTGCGGGTGGTCGCCTACCGGATCGTCCAGGAGGCGCTGGCCAACGTGCGCGCCCACGCCCGCGCCTCCCGGGTCGCGGTCCGCCTCGAGGAGGGCGACGGCGGCGTCCTGGCCAGGGTCAGCGACGACGGCGTCGGCTTCCTCCCCGGCCTGGTCGAGCGCCGCCCGGCCGGCCACCTCGGCCTCATCAGCATGCGCGAGCAGGCCACCATGGCCGGCGGCTGGTGCCGCATCGCCAGCGCCCCTGGCATGGGCACCACCGTCGAGCTCTGGCTCCCCCGCCCCAAGGGCTAACCCGCAGGGCCGCTCGACCGCCGTGATGCGCTCGACCGCTGTGATGTATAGATCCGGCCTTAGGCTCGCGGGGGGCTCGACCCATCCACCTCCTCGGCGGACGGGAGCGGATCCGGTCCGGCCTCAGCGGGCGGTCCAGCCGCCGTCCAGGACCAGCGAGGTGCCGTTGACGAACGCGGCCGCGGGGGAGCAGAGGTAGAGGAGGGCGTCGGCGACCTCGTTCGGCTCCAGTAGGCGCTTGATCACGGGCTCGGTGAGCATGACCTGCTCGACCACCTCGGACTCGGAGATGCCGTGGATGCGGGCCTGGTCGGCGATCTGGCCCTCGACCAGGGGCGTGCGCACATAGGCGGGGCAGATGCAGTTGGAGGTGACCCCCCGGGGGCCGCCCTCGAGGGCGAGCACCTTGGAGAGACCCTCAAGGCCGTGCTTGGCGGCGACATACGCGCTCTTGTAGGGGGAGGCGCGCAGGCCGTGGACCGAGGAGATGTTGACGAACCGGCCCCAGCCCCGCTCGTACATGCCGGGCAGGACGGCCCTGGCGAGCCGGAACGGCGCCTCCACCATCAGAGCCAGCATGGCCGCGAACCGCTCCGGCGGGAACTCCTCGACCGGGGCCACATGCTGGAAGCCGGCGTTGTTGACCACAACGTCGGCGGCCAGCTCGAGGCCGTCGAGGGCGGCAGGGTCGGTCAGGTCGGCCGCCACCGCGGTGCCACCGAGCTCGCCAGCGACCCGCTCGGCGCCCTGGCCGTCGAGGTCGAGCACGGTGACCTTGGCCCCGGCCCCGGCCAGCCGGCGGGCGCAGGCCTCGCCGATGCCGCTGGCTCCGCCGGTGACGATGGCGGTCCTGCCGCCCAGGTCGACGTCCATCGGGCCTCCCTCGGCGGCGCTCACGGCCGCAGCTCGTGCTTCAGGACCTTGCCGAGGGCGTTGCGGGGCAACGCCTCCACGTAGTGCACCACCCGGGGCCGCTTGAAGCCGGCCAGCCGCTCGGCGGCGAACGCCAGCAGCTCCTCGCGGCCCGGCGGGGCGGCCGGGTCGACGGGGACGACGAAGGCGGTCACCTGCTCGCCCCACTCCTCCGACGGGGTCCCGACGACCGCCGCCTCGGCCACCCCGGCATGCTCGAGCAGCAGCTCCTCGACCTCGCGGGGGTAGACGTTGAAGCCGCCGGTGATGATCAGCTCCTTGCTCCGGCCCTCGATCCGCAGATAGCCGCGCTCGTCGAAGCTGCCGAGGTCGCCGGTGCGGAACCAGCCGTCGGGGTCGAAGGCATCGGCCGTCGCCGCCGGGTTGCCCCAGTAGCCGGAGAAGACGTTGGGGCCCCGCAGCAGCACCTCGCCCTGGTCGCCGCCGGCCAGCCGGAGCTCGACCCCTGGCAGGGGCAGCCCGACCGTGCCCGGCCGGCGCTCGCCGTCATAGGGGTTGGACACGTTCATGACCGTCTCGGTCATGCCGTAGCGCTCCAGCACCCGCTGCCCGGCCCCGTCGGCCAGGCGCTCGAACACCGTCGGGGGCAGCGGCGCCGACCCCGAGACGCACAGCCGCAGCCGGCCCAGCTCGGCTGCCCGGGGCGAGGCGGCCAGCCGGGTGTACATGGTCGGCACCCCGAAGAACAGGGTCGCCTTGTGGTCGCGGGCGGCGTCGAGCACGGCGCCGGCCTCGAACCGGGGCAGGAGCACGGCCGACGCCCCGGCCAGCAGGGTGCCGTGCAGGCCGACCCCGAGGCCGTGGATGTGGAACAGGGGCAGGGCCAGGACCAGCCGGTCGTCCGGCTCCCAGCGCCACGCCAGGCGGAGCGCCTCGGCGCTGGCCAGCAGGTTGCCGTGGACCAGCACGGCCCCCTTGGGGGCGCCGGTGGTGCCCGAGGTGTAGCAGAGCAGCGCCGGGTCGCCCGGGCC
>DATENJ010000125.1:0-2009 GCA_035275125.1 Actinomycetes bacterium
ACGAGTCGAAACGCCTTCGTCCAGCAGGTACCGCCCAGACCCGTCCTGGCTGCTCACGTCAACGGGGTCGTCCAGCCAGTGCGTTCCTGACCTGTCGTGTTATGGCAGGGGGAATGACCAAGAGAATGACCAGGCCGCCTAATACTCCAGCCGCACTTGTGTTGGCGGCTGGCTTGGAGTGCCGTCGGGTCCTGGCAGGGGCCGGTGGAGCGTGGGTCGTGGGCTTGTTCAGCGTGGCTGGGCCGGGGGCGGGTCGGCGCCTGGTCGGGCTGCGCCTGGCTGGACGAGACCGGATTCGTAGGCGAGCACCACGGCTTGGGTGCGGTCGCGCAGGCCGAGTTTGGTGAGGATGCGGGCCACGTGGGTCCTGGCGGTGTTCTCGCTCAGGTACAGGGTTTGGGCGAGTTCGGCGTTGGACAGGCCGCGGGCCAGCAGCTTGAGCACCTCGACCTCCCGTGGGGTCAGGTCGGCAAGCCCCGGTGGCGGCTGGTGGCTGGCCGGCAGCCGGCGGCTGAACTCCTCGATCAGCCGTCGGGTCACCGAGGGGGCGAACAGCGCCCCGCCGGCGGCCACGACCCGGATGGCCGCCAGCAGCTGCTCCTCGGGCGCGTCCTTGAGCAGGAAGCCGCTGGCGCCGACGCGCAGCGCCTCATAGACATACTCGTCCAGGTCGAAGGTGGTCAGCACCAGCACCCTGGGGGGTGTGTCGGCGGCCTTAACGAGTTGGCGGGTGGCTTCAAGGCCGTTGAGGATCGGCATGCGAATGTCCATGAGGACCACGTCGGGGTGCAGGCGCCGGGCCGCCTCGACCGCCTGGCGGCCGTCGCTGGCCTCGCCGACGACCTCGATGTCGGCCTCGGCCTTGAGGAGCATGCGAAAGCCGGCGCGGACCAGCCGTTCGTCGTCGGCGAGCAGGACACGGACGCTCATGGCTGCCCGCTAGGTAGCGGCAGGCGGGCGCGGACCAGATAGCCTCCTTGGGTGCGGTGGCCGCTGTGGAACTCGCCGCCGTAGAGGGTGACCCGCTCGCGCATGCCGATCAGTCCTTGGCCGCTGCCGTCGCCGCCTGTGGCGCGGTGGCCGTCGTCGGAGATCTCCAGCTCCAGGTCGCCCGGGTGGTAGCGCACCAGCACCTGGGCGGTGGCCGGGCCGGCGTGTTTGAGGGTGTTGGTGAGCGCCTCCTGCACGATCCGGTAGGCCGACAGGTCCACCCCCGGCGGCAGTTCCACGGCGTCACCCTCGACGGCGACCTGGACCGGCAGGCCGGCCTCCTGGACCTGCTGGATGAGCTCGCCGAGCCGACGCAGGCTGGGTTGGGGCGCCAGGGCGGGCTGCTCGTCGAGTTGGCGCAGCATGCCCAGCAGCCGCCGCAGCTCCACCAGCGCCTGACGGCCGGTCGACTCGATCGCGTCGAAGGCTTCGTGGGCCTCGTCGGGGTCAACGGTGACCATGCGGCGGCCGCCGCGCGCCTGCACCACCATCACGCTGATGCCATGCGCCACGATGTCGTGGAGCTCGCGGGCGATCCGGGTGCGTTCCTGGGCGACCGCGGCGCGTGCCTGTTCCTCCCGATCCAGCTCCAGCTGGTCGGCTCGTGCCTGCTGCCGGTGGGCCCGCAGCCGCCAGCCGTGCAGGTAGCGGCCCAACAGCCAGACCCCAGCAAACAGCGCCCATTCGCCGGCGACCTCGGCCAGGGTTCGTTGGCCGGCGGCCAGGTGCCGGAGGTCGATCGCCAGGGTGCCCACTGCCACCAGCGCGCCCCCCAGCATGGCGTCGCGACCCTGGCCGTGCGCGGCGACCGAATACAGGGCGATCAGCACCGCCAGCCACAGCTGGGTGGACGGCTGGTTGGAGTGGTCGAAGAACACCGCCTGCACGGCGGCTGCCGCTGCGACGACGGCCACCACCGCCAGCGGCGCGCGCCGCCGCCAGGCCAGCGGCAAGGTGATCAGCACGAACAGGGCCGCGTTGACCGGGCGTGGGCCGGGGATGCCGTCGTCGCCCTTGAA
>DATENJ010000126.1:0-4946 GCA_035275125.1 Actinomycetes bacterium
CCAAGCCCGAACCGGCTGGCCAGGCCCCTTGCCCGCGCCGCCTCGGCCACCGCCTCGGCGGCCTCCCGGGCCTCCGCCGGGTCGGGCGCCTCGAACAGGGCCACCACCAGGGCGTCCCGGACGCTGCAGAGGTACGGCGCCGGCCGCCGGGACAGCCGGTCCTGGACCAGCAGCCGCAGCGTCTCCACCGCCGGCTCCGACCGGTCGGCGTCGGCCCGCCTGGCCACCAGCACGGCGATCGCCGGAGAGGCGCCGAGACCGAGGAAGCGCAGGCGCCGCCGGATCTCGGAGGCCGACAGCTCCCCCTCGAGCAGGGCGTCGAGGAAGTCGCCGACCAGCCGGCGCTCGGTCCTGGCCACCGCCTGGGCCTTGGCCAGCTCGAGGGCGACGGCCGTGGCCAGGTGGTGCACGACCACCTGGTGGAACGGCTCGGGCCGGCCGCCCCGGTGCAGCACCAGGAACCCGGCCGGGCCGCCCCCGACCAGCACCGGCAGCAGGGTGCGGCTGCCGCCCTCGTCCGACAGGCTGAGGGAGAACTCGTTGCGCTCCGGGCGCAGGGCCTGGATCTCGGCCCACACGGCCCGCGGCGGCAGCACGGCGGCCGCCCCCTTGGCCTCGGCCATGACCTCGCCGCGGACGTCCAGCAGCAGCGCCCTGGTCCCGGTCATGCGCGCGTACGCCTCCAGCAGGGCGTCAAGGCCCGCTCCCTCGACCAGCAGCCGCGACAGCGTCTGCTGGACCGTCCCGGCCCGCTGGAGGAGCACGTACTGCTCGTTGACCAGGCGCGAGAACAGGGCCTCGGTGATGGCGATGAACGGCACCTCGAAGGGGACCTCGAACACCGGGAAGCCGGCCTGGTCGGCGGCCTCGAGCACGGCCGGCGGGGTGGTCTTGAAGGCGAACCCGAGGCCGACGCCGAGGGCGGCAAGGCCGGCCCTGGCGAGCTGCTCGACGTAGGCCGCCTGGGTCGGGGGACCGCCGCGCATGCCCAGGCCGGTGGTCAGCAGCACCTCGCCGCCGCGCAGGAACCGGGTCGGGTCCTTGAGCTCGGAGACGTGGGCCCAGCGGATCGGGTGGTCCTGGCCCTTGGCCCCCGCGACCAGCCCAAGGCGGAGCTCGCCGATGGCCAGCAGGTCGGCAACAGTGGTGGTCACGGTCCCCCTTCTACGCCGAAACGTACAACAGCGTACCCCGGGGATGGACGGGTGGGCACTAGCCCGGGAGCTTGCACGGCTGACAGCCTGCGGACCTTGATGGGCTGTCCGGAGGTGCCGATGCGGGTCCTGGTGGTGGGCGGCGCCGGCGCGATGGGGCGCTGGACGGTTCGCGACCTGACCGAGTCCGAGGGCGTGGGCGAGGTCGTGGTGGCCGACCTGGACGGCGCCATGGCCAGGGAGGCGGCCGGCTGGGCGGCGGCCCGGTCCGGGAGCAACGGCACCGCCCAGGTCAGCGGCGTGGCCCTTGACGCCGCCGACCCCGACGGGCTGCGCCGGGCCTTCGACGGCGCCGACGTGGTCTGCAACTGCGCCGTGTTCGCCCTGAACCTGCCGGTGATGGAGGCGTGCGCCGACACCGGGACTCACTACGTCGACCTCGGTGGGTTGTTCCACACCACCCGACGGCAGCTCGCCATGCACGAGCGGTTCGTGGCCGCCGGGGTCACGGCCGTGATCGGCATGGGCGGCAGCCCGGGCGTGACCAACGTCCTGGCCGCCCTGGCCGCCCGCGACCTGGCGGTGGTGGAGGAGGTCGAGGTCCGCCTCGGCGTGGCCGACTTCGCTCCGTCGAGCGCGCCCGTGCCAGTCCCGTACGCGATCCAGACGATCCTCGACGAGTTCGCCGTCCCGGCCATGGCCTTCCTGGACGGGCGCCTGGTCGAGGTGCCGGCGATGAGCGGGCAGGAGGAGCTGGACTTCCCGGAGCCGGTGGGCCGGGTCCGGGTCGGGCACACCCTCCACTCCGAGGTCGCCACCCTGCCGCACTTCTTTGCCGACCGTGGAATCAGGTCGGTGACCTTCAAGGTCGGCTTCCCGGCCGACTTCATGGACAAGCTGACCCTCCTGACCGCGCTCGGACTTGCCGATACCACTCCGGTCGAGCTGCCCAGCGGCCGGGTGGTCCCGCGCGAGCTGCTGGTCCACTGCATCACCAGGACCGCCACAACCCCCGGCCCCGAGGCCGCCCCGGACGACGCCGAGGCGATCTGGGTCCGGGTGCGAGGGCGACGGGCCGGACCTTCGGGGGATCCGGCCCTCGCCCCTCGCGATCCCCCCGCCACCCCCGACGGGGTTCTCCGGAACTCTCCTGGCGATCCCCCCGCCTGCCTCGAGCGTCTGGCCGAGTGTGTCGTCCGGCCCCACACGGGCTGGCAGGCCTCCTCCGGGCAGCTCGACACCGGGGTGCCCCCCAGCATCGTCGCCCAGTTCCTGGCCGCCAACGTGATCGACCGGCCGGGCGTGCTCGCCCCCGAGGACGCCGTCCCGCCCGAGCCCTTCCTGGCCGAGCTGGCAACCCGCAGCATGGAGGTGACGCTGGTCACCCGCGAGAGGAGCGTTCCGTGAGCATGCCGCAGGAGCGGAAGCTGATCGGGGAGGTTCCCGGGCTGCGGAGTCGGGCGCTCGAGGAGCGGCGGCGCAAGGCGGTGGCCAGAGGCGTGGCCACCATGACCCCGGTGTACGCGGCGGCCGCCCACGGGGCTGTGATCGAGGACGTCGACGGCAACCGCTTCATCGACTTCACCGGCGGCCTCGGGGTCCTGAACGCCGGCCACACCCCGCCGTCGGTCACCAAGGCGGTCAAGGAGCAGGTCGAGCGCTACCTCCACACCTGCCAGCACGCGGTGATGAACGAGCCGTACGTGGCCGTGGCCGAGGCCCTCAACCGCATCACCCCCGGCGACTACGACAAGCGGACCATGCTGGTGAACTCCGGGGCCGAGGCGACCGAGAACGTGGTCAAGATCGCCCGCGCCGCCACCGGCCGCCCCGGGGTGGTCGTGTTCGACAACGCCTTCCACGGCCGCACCCTGCTCGCCCTGGCCATGACCGGCAAGGTCACCCCCTACAAGCAGGGCTACCAGCCGTTCCCGAGCGAGATCTTCCGCATGCCCTACCCCTACTGCTACCGCTGCCCGTTCCACCTCAGCCCCTCCAGCTGCGGACTGGCCTGCGCCGACTACGTCGAGGAGGAGATCAAGGTCCACGTCGGCCCCAAGAACGTGGCCTGCCTGATCGTCGAGCCGGTCCAGGGCGAGGGCGGCTTCATCGCCCCGCCACCCGGCTGGCTGGAGCGGATCGCCGACATGTGCCGGCGCCTGGAGATCCCGTTCGTGGCCGACGAGGTCCAGTCGGGCTTCGGCCGCACCGGGACCCTGTTCGCCACCGAGCAGCACCCCGGCGTGGTCCCCGACTTCACCGTCTCGGCCAAGTCGATCGCGTCCGGCCTGCCCCTGGCCGCGGTCACCGGACGGGCCGAGCTGATGGACGCCCCCGGCCCTGGCGGGCTCGGCGGCACCTACGGCGGCAACCCGCTGGCCTGTGTGGCCGCGCTGGCCACCATCGAGCTGTTCGAGCAGGGCGACCTGCTGGAGCGGGCCCGGCGGATGGGCGACATCCTCGGGGAGCGGCTGCACGAGCTGGGCGAGCGGCACCGGATCGTCGGCGAGGTCAGGGGCCTCGGCGCGATGATGGCTCTCGAGCTGGTCACCGACCGAGAGACCAAGGAGCCGGCCAGGCAGGCCACCAGCGAGGTGGTGGCGTCCGCGGCCCGCAACGGCCTGCTCACCCTCAAGGCCGGGATCCACGACAACGTCGTGCGGGTCCTCGCCCCCCTGGTCATGGACGAGCAGCTGCTGTCGGACGGGATCGACATCCTCGACCAGGCCCTGGCGACCGCCTCGGGATGAGGGCCGCGAGGTGGTATCCCTACAGCCGATAGGGATAGCCTGATGGACCGCATCAAGCAGACGGCCTGTCCGGCCGATGGAGGCGGCATGTCAACTCTCCGGTCCCCGGAGGTCGGGCGCTGACCCAGACCATCCGTGTCCAGCCGAGCCGGGTGCAGCGCATCCACGGCCGCCGTGCCGCGAACCGCCGCGCGGCCTCCCGGCGCACCCGGCGCCGCTTCTTCGCCGAGCTGCCGTTCCTGCTGGTCGCCGCCCTCATCCTCACCGTCCTGGTCAAGGGGTTCCTGATCCAGGCGTTCTTCATCCCGTCCCGCTCGATGGAGCCGACCCTCGACGTCGGCGACCGCGTGGTCGTCAACCGGCTCGCCTACCGCCTCGGCGACCCCCACCACGGCCAGGTGGTGGTGTTCCTGCGCCCGACCAGCGACGACCAGGCGTCGGCCAGCGGCCCAGTCTCCTGGGTGCGGCGGGCCGTCGCCCAGGGCCTTGGCGGCACCCCGCCCGGCAACGAGGACCTGATCAAGCGGGTCGTCGGCCTGCCCGGCGACGTGCTGGAGGGCCGCGACGGCTACCTGTGGCGCAACGACGTCCGGGTCGACGAGCCGTACCTGCGCCCGAACACCTTCACCTCGGAGTTCAAGAAGGTGCGGGTCAAGCCGGACCACTTCTGGGTCATGGGCGACAACCGCGAGGACTCGGCCGACTCGCGGGTGTTCGGCCAGGTCGAGCGCTCGGCCCTGGTGGGCCGGGCCGTGCTGACGGTCTGGCCGGTGCCCCACGCCGGCGGCCTCTAGCCGCCCTCTGCGGCCGCCACGACCCGCCGCTTTCCTTTCTGTGGGGACAATGGAGCAAGATTACCTGTGTCCGGCGGCCGCCCGGCCGCGACCCGGACCAGGAGGACATGGCTCGATGGTGCTGGCGGCCCACAGGACCGAGGTCACCGTGCGCGGCCGGCGGCGCGTGATCGGCGCGTTGCTGGCCGGCGCGGCCCTGCTGGCCCTCTACTGGGCTGGTTGGCTCCTGGACAGGACCCTCCTGGCCA
>DATENJ010000127.1:0-6691 GCA_035275125.1 Actinomycetes bacterium
CCGGGGCTGAGGACGTTGGGGCCGCCCCGGCCCGGGGGCCGGCTGTCGGACCTCCAGCCTGGTGACGGTCACGTTCGCTCCTTTGCCGGCCGAGGCTCGTGGTTCACCTCACCGTCGGAGAATCCACCTGGGCCGTCCCCGATTCCCACCGGCTCATCCGCCCGTCCGGCCTGCCGATGGAGACGGTGAGCAACAGCCGACGTCGAGCCATCGGAGGTGGCGGATGAAGGAGTTCTCCTGCGGGGACGTGGTGCCGGGCTGCACGATGTCGGTCCGGGCGTCCAGCGAGGCCGAGCTGCTGGAGGCGGTGGCCGCCCACGCCCGCGCCGACCACGGCCTGAGCACCGTCCCTGACAGCCTGGTGACCCAGGTCAGGGCCAAGATCCGCAGCGCCGCCTAGGGGCGGGGGCCGGCCAGGAGCCGGTGCACGAGCTGTTCGATGCGGAGCACGCCCAGGTAGTGGCCCCGGTCGTCGACGCAGACCAGCGGGTCGAAGCGGTCGGCGGCCGGGCGGGCCATGGCCCTGGCGACCACCGTCTCGGGGGCGGTCGACGGCCGGGTCTTGAGCACGGTCCGCTTGGGCTGACCGTGGCCGGCGGCGCGGGCCCGGTCGACCAGCCCCACCGGCCGCGACCAGTGGTCCAGCACCACCACGACGTCCAGCTCGGGGTCGGCGTCGAACCAGCCGGCGGCGGCGGCCACGGCGTCGCCGGCCGGGACCGCCGGGGCGTCGACCGTGAGCCCGACCACGCTGTCCTCGAACGTCTGGGCGATCTGCTTTTCGCGGATGGCGCCGGCCAGTCGGTCGGGCAGGGTGGCCCACGGCTCGGCCGGGCGCCCCAGCAGGTAGCCCTGGGCGAGCGGGACCCGGAGCCGGATGAGCGACTCCAGCTCGGCCGTGCGCTCGACCCCCTCGGCCAGCACCCAGGCGTCGAGCTGGCCGGTGAAGCGGCCCAGCATCTCGATCAGGGCCGCCTTGGCCGGGTCGCGGTCGCAGCCCGCGACCAGCGCCCGGTCCAGCTTGACCAGGTCGGGGCGGAGCAGCATCAGGTGCTGGAGGCCGGCGTAGCCGGCACCGGCGTCGTCGACGGCCAGCTTGGCGTCGCGCAGGCGCAGCTCGGCCACGGCCGCCATCAGCGTCGGGTAGTCGGCCACCGGGCGGTGCTCGGTCAGCTCGACGACCACGCCGGCGAGGTTCGGGGCGGCGGCCAGGGCTCCCTGGACCGGCGCGGTGACCAGGTGGTTGGGGTCCAGGTTGACGGTCAGGAAGCAGTTCGGGGGCAGCTCCGGGCGCAGCCCGACGACCCGCTCCAGGACCCGGGCGTCCAGCTCGGCGCCGAGCCCGAGCCGCCCCGCGGCCTCGAACCAGACGTCCGGGCCGGCGTCGGGCGGGCCGGCGAAGCGGGAGAGGGCCTCGTAGCCGGCCACGGTCCCGCGCTGCAGGTCGGCCACCGGCTGGAAGACCAGCCGGTGGCGCGACGGGTCGTCGAGGACTCCGGCGACGGCCTCGGCCCAGCCGGGGTCCGGCGCACCGGACGGCGGGGCCACGGTGACGGTCGGGTCGGCCGGTCGGTTGCCTTGGGACATGGGCGCTCGAGGTACTGGTCGGCGCCTGTCCCCGGCACCTGAATCCCCGGGCGGTCAGCCCACCCGGACGATGTCGTAGCGGGCGTTGGTCGGGTCGGGGTTGCCGAAGCGGGCGTTGACCGCCCACAGGTGCCCGTCCTGGAGGGCGATGGTGGTCGGGACGTCGAAGTCGGGATCGGTGAGGGTCGTCACCAGCCGGCCCCGGTCGAGCGACCGGTTGAGCTTGACCACGGCGATCTCGTTCAACTGGTTCCGGACCACGAACAGCACCTGCCCGATCAGCAGCAGGCCGTCGCCGTTGCTCAGGCTGGCCGTGCCCAGGTCGACCTGGCGGGTGACGCCGGTGCGCGGGTTGATCCGGAACAGCAGGCCGGTGTTGGACTGCACGGCCAGCAGCGCCCGGCCGCCGCGGTCGGCGGTGATGCCGTTGAGGTTGAAGCCGGTGGTGTAGACGAGGTCGCCGGTCAGGGGCAGGACCCGGACCTTGCCTTGGTCGGGCAGCCGGCCGTTGCGGCCGAACGGGACGACGTACAGCTGCTGGTTCAGCGAGTCGGTGAAGTAGGCGGCCTTGTGGGTCACAGCGACGTCGTTGACGAAGGTGCCGGCGGTGCCCTCGGGGGTGAGCCGGTAGCTGGCCAGGTCCTCGCCGGTCCGGGCGTCGTAGACGAATCCCATCCCGGTGGGCCCGCCGGCGACGAACAGCCGGTTGCGGCGGTCGACCTTGATGCCAATGGCGGCGCGGCCCTCCCGCCCCTGGACCAGCACCTCGCCCTGGCCGGTCCTGGCGTCGGCCTTCCAGACCGCCCCAGTGGGGATCGAGCCGACGTACAGCGAGCTGCCGCGGCCGGCGGCGATGCCCTCGGGCTGCCAGCCGTCGGGCAGGCGGATGAGGTCGGGGGAGGTGGCCGCCCCGGCCGTCGCCGGGACGAGGGCGACCAGCGCCATCAGGAGCAGGACGAGCAGGCGGCGTGCGGACAGAGCTCTGGCGATCATCGGCCCTCCCAATCGCGGCGGCGCGAACGGCCCAAACCTGGTTGAGCCTGCAAGTATCCGGATAAGGAGGGGATAAGCGAGCAGGGCGAGCAGCTTCCCCGCCGATGCCTGATCCCGGGTACGTCCGATGCATGGTTCCCGCGTGGGACAGGCTCCTTAGCATCCGGTGGACGTCCAGCAGTATCGCCCATCCACCACGGGAGACCACGTGCCGAGCGCGACCCTCCGCAGCACCCGACTGCTCGCCATCGTCGCCGCGATCGCGATCGTCCTCGCGGCCCTCGCCGTCGGCCTGGTGGCGGCGCCACCTGCGGACGCGGCCCAGCCCGTCCCGGGCCACAGCGGCCTGGTGCCGAGCACGCCCCGGACCAACACGCCCCGGATCAGCACCGGCGAGATCTGGGACATCGAGGTCGTCGGCCAGCGCGTCTTCATCGCCGGCACCTTCTCCTCGCTCCAGAACACCACCGGCAACACCGCGGTGGTCAACCAGCGGTACCTGGCCTCCTACAACTGGAGCACCGGGCTGATCGACACCGCGTTCCGGCCGACCTTCGGCGGCGGCGGGGTCAGCGCCGTCGAGGCCTCCCCCGACGGCACCAAGCTGTACGTCGCCGGCTCCTTCAACACCGTCAACGGCGTCACCAAGCGCAAGATCGCCTCCCTCAACCTCACCACCGGCGCCCCGGTGGCCGGCTTCACGGCCAACGCCGGCGCCCAGGCCACCGCCCTGGCCGCGACCAACTCGACGCTGTATGTCGGTGGCAACTTCCAGACCGTGAACGGCGCCGCCCGTGTGGGCCTCGCGGCCGTCAACGGCGCCACCGGGGCGGTCGTGGCCGGGTTCGTCAACAACATGTCCGGCGGCATCGGCGTCAACGGTATGCTCACCGTCCAGCAGCTCAAGCTCACCCACGACGACACCAAGCTGCTGGTGGTCCACACCGGTCGCAAGATCGCCAACCAGGACCGCTACGGCGTCGGCCTGATCAGCACCCAGACCAACCAGCTGCTGCCATGGCGGACCCGCCTGTGGGACGACAACCTCCAGTTCGTCGGGGGCATCCAGCGCGCCTACGGCGGCGACATCGCCCCCAACGACCAGTACTTCGTGGTCACCAGCGGCTCCGGGGGCGACCGCCCGCCGATCAACGACACCGCCGTCGCCTTCCCGGTCGCCGGCAACGACAACGTCCAGCCGCTGTGGGTCTCGCGCCACTTCGACAGCGTCTACTCGGTGGCCATCACCGAGCGGGCCGTCTACGTCGGCGGGCACTTCGGCTTCCAGGAGTCGCCCACCGCCCCAGACCCCTGGCCCGGCCTCGACAATGTCGGCTACGGCACCGGGCAGGGCCTGGCCGGCTACGGCCTCGGCGACGCGGTGGTCCGCCGCGACCACATCGGCGCCCTCAACCCGGCCGACGGCAAGGCGCTTGAGTGGAACCCGGGCTCGAACTCCTTCGAGGGCAACAAGGCCATGGAGGCGACCCCGCGCGGCCTGTTCGTCGGCGGCGACGGCATGTTCCAGGGCGGCAAGAACACCGGCCGGGTCGCCTTCTACGACTTCAACACCAACCCGGTGGCCTCGCCCATCGACACCACCGTGGTCAACCCGCTCGAGGGCCGGGTGGTCCAGTCCGGCGTCCAGTTCGTGATCAACGGCCAGGCCACCGCGCCCGGCCGGGTCCGCCGGGTCCAGGTCGAGATCCAGGACCGCAACACCAAGCAGTACCTCCAGGACGACATGGTGTCCTGGGGCGCGGTCAACAACGTCTACGCCTCGCTGGCCACCGCCAACGCCACCTCGACGGCCTGGTCCCTGCCGGTCACCGTCACCGGCAACCGCGAGCTCCAGGTGATGGCCAAGACCTTCGCCGTCACCGGGGGCAGCGACGCCACCAAGGCGATCAAGAAGTTCGAGTCCTTCAGCATCGACGACCAGACCCCGACCACCAGCATCAACGGGCCTGGCGGGAGCGTGCTGGCCAGCACCACCTTCGTCGCCACGGGCACGGCCAGCGACGACAAGGGCGTCAACGCCCTGACCTACTGGTTCCGCGACGACAACAACCAGTACCTCCAGGAGGACGGGTCGGTCTCGTCCAACTTCAACACCTTCCGTGGCACCCCCGACGTGGTCGGGGCGACCTCGGCCACCTGGCAGTACGAGGTGACCCTGCCGCACGAGGGCGAGTGGCGCATGTCGGCCACGGCGATCGACAACAACGGCCAGTCGGACCTGCGCGGCTCGACCCGCGACTGGCTGATCACCTCGACCGGGGTCGCGCCGACGGTGGCGATCAACGCCCCGGCGCCGATGACCCCGCCGACCTCGGCCCCGGCCTTCACGGTGACGCCGGGCGGGCGCCTCACCTTCAGCGGCACCGCCAACGACACCGACGACCTGGTCAACGTCGAGATCTCCCTGCGCAACAACACCACAAGGGAGCAGCTCGCCGCCGACGGCACCTGGGGCACCGACGTGATCCAGGACTGGTACCGCATCTCGCCGGCCAACATCAACAACACGAGCTACAACTGGAATTACCAGACCTCGTTCAACCTCACCCCGGGCCAGTACTCGTTCAGCGTGCGGGCCACCGACGAGATCGGCCTGACCACCTCGTCGACTAACCAGGGCCGCCTCACCATCAACGCCCAGGTGGCCGGGGACGCGTTCCCTGACGGCCGGCTGAACTTCACCGGCACCGACGCCAGCATCGAGACGCTCCACCTCGACCTGGCCGGCACGGCCACCGACGACATCGGCGTGGCCAGCGTCCGGGTCGCCCTCGAGGACCAGGACACGGGCCGCTACGTGCAGCCCAACGGCACCATGGCGGCGGCCTTCGCCACCATCCCGGCCACGCTGGCCTCGCCCAACGCGACCAGCACGACCTGGACCCTTGGGGTGAACCTGCCGACCAAGGGCGAGTTCGCGGTGACCGCGTTCGCGGTCGACACCGCCGGCCAGCAGGACACCTCGACGTCGGGGGCCACGGCCAGGTACCTGGTCTACCCGGGCGACCTCGACCCGTGGCTGAGCGACACCCTGGCCTCCCCGACCGAGGGCACCGCCTTCACCGAGGCACGGATCTTCGTGAGCGGCCGGGCCGAGGACGACACCGCCATGGGCTCGGTCCAGGTCGCGGTGGTCAACAGCGCCGGCCAGTACATGAGCTCCGGCGGCACCTTCACCAGCACCTCCGAGAGCTGGCGGTCGGCCTTCCTCAACAGCCCGGGCACCCCAGGGTCGAACTACTCCTACACCACCCCGGTGATCCCGTCGGGCGCCTACCGGGTGCGGACCCGCGCGGTCGACGCCTACGGCCAGGTCCAGCCGGTGCCCCGCGAGGTGAACGTGACCGTGTCGGCCCCGGCCGGCAACGTCGCCCCGACGGCCAGCTTCACGGCCTCCTGCAGCCAGAACGTCTGCGCCTTCGACGGCCGCGGGTCGACCGACGAGAACACCCCGACGCTCACCTACTCCTGGAGCTTCGGCAACGGCCGCAGCGGCTCGGGCTCGGTGCCGAGCCACACCTACACCAGCGCCAGCACCTACACGGTGACGCTGACCGTGCGCGACGAGTACGGCCTGACCGGGACCACCACCCGGACGGTGACCATCACCGAGCCGGCCGGCAACGTGGCCCCGACGCCGGTGATCAACCCGCCGGCCTGCACCGGGCTGGTCTGCAACATCAGCGGCGTTGGGTCGGCCGACCCCAACACCGGCGACACCTTCACCTACCTGTGGAACTTCGGTGACGGCACCACGACCAGCAGCTCGTCGGCCATGTCGCACACCTTCCCGGCCGGCACCTGGACGGTGACCCTCACCGTCACCGACGGCTGGGGCAAGGCAGCCAGCACCACCAGACAGATCACGGTCACCGCGACTTAGGCGGGGAGGTCGTCCAGTCCGAGGCGGTGCGCTGCGGCGGCTGCCTCGGTTCTGGTGTGGACGCCGAGCTTGGCCAGGATGTTGGAGACGTGGACGCTGGCCGTCTTGCGGCTGATGAACAGGGCCTCGGCGATCTGGCCGTTGGAGCGGCCGGCGGCCACCAGGCGGAGCACCTCGAGCTCGCGGGGGGTGAGGCCGGCCCCGGCC
>DATENJ010000128.1:0-5551 GCA_035275125.1 Actinomycetes bacterium
TCTCCAGCTCATCGAAGCGGCCAGAGCCACCCACTCGCGATGACCGGCGGCTCCCACCGCGAGGCGCCCCGCGCCGCGGCCGACGATGCCCCGACCACCCCCGCCGCCGGACCGAAGAACCCCGATCCGGAGAACCTCGAGCCCGTGAACCCCGGGCCACAGAGCCCCGAGCCCAAGAACCCCGGGTCACAGAACCCCGGGACGGAGGAGCGGACGAGCAAGCATCCGGATCGGGGGTTCTTGATCGCCGGGGCGGTGGTCAAGCCGTTGATGCGGGTCTGGTTCCGGATCCGGGTCGAGGGTGGGGACAACGTGCCGGCCACGGGCCCGGTGATCCTGGCCTCGAACCACCGCAGCAACATGGACCCGGTCCTGCTGGCCTCGGCGTTGCGGCGGCCGGTGGCGTTCATGGCCAAGGCCGAGCTGTTCGTGGGGCCGCTGGGGTGGATCATGCGCTGGATCGGACAGTTCCCGGTGCGGCGGGGCGGCATCGACCGGGAGGCGCTCCGGCGGACCGACGCCGTGCTGGCCAGGGGCTCCATGCTCGGCCTGTTCCCCGAGGGGACCAGGGGCGACGGGGGGTTCTCGGCCGTCCATCCCGGGCTCGCCTACATCGTGGTCCGCCAGCGGTGCCCGGTCCTGCCGGTGGCGATCTTCGGCACCGAGCGGGTCCGGCGCCGGTTCGGCTGGCTGCCGTTCGCGTCGCCGGTCAGGATCGTCATCGGCCCGGCGATCGACCTGCCCAGGTCGACCAGCGACCGGGCCGGCCGCCGAGCCGCCAGCGAGCTCCTGCGCCAGCGCCTCCAGGTCTTTCTGGCCACCGCCGGCGGCGTCCCCGCCGCTTCAGCGACAGATAGACAGAGTGATGAATAGACAAAGCGATATCTCGATGAATCAACACGACGAGGACGAGCCGGCCGGCCGCCTGCCGAGGGTTGCGGTGGTCGGGCGCCCCAACGTCGGCAAGTCGACCCTGGTCAACCGGATCCTGGGCCGCCGGGCGGCCATCACCCAGGAGGTCCCGGGCGTGACCAGGGACCGGGTGGCCTACCAGGCCGACTGGTCCGGCCGGCGCTTCGAGCTGGTCGACACCGGCGGCTGGGAGCCTAAGGCGACCGGCCTCCAGGCCAGCGTCGTCGCCCAGGCCGAGCGGGCCATTGCCGACGCCGACCTCCTGCTGTTCGTGGTCGACGCCACCGTCGGGATCACCGAGGAGGACGCCGCCGTGGCCGCCCGCCTGCGCCGCGGCCAGGCGCCGGTCCTGCTGGTGGCCAACAAGGTCGACAGCGCCGCCGCCGAGCCCCAGGTGGCCGACCTTTGGTCGCTCGGCCTGGGCGAGCCGCTGGCCGTCTCCAGCCTCCACGGCCGGGGATCGGGCGACCTGCTCGACGCCGTCATCGAGCGGCTCGGCACCCCGGCCGCGGCCAGCGACGAGCCAAAGGTGCCGGCGCTGGCCATCGTCGGCCGGCCCAACGTCGGCAAGTCCAGCCTGCTCAACCGGCTGGCCGGCCAGGACCTGGCCATCGTCGACCCGACCCCGGGCACGACCCGCGACACCGTCGACTCGATCGTGGAGCGGGACGGCCGCGGCTACCGGCTGGTCGACACCGCCGGCATGCGCCGCTCGTTCCAGCAGGCCGAGGGGGCCGACTACTTCGCCTTCGTCCGCAGCCTCGAGGCGGTCGACCGGGCCGACGTCGCCCTGCTCGTGCTCGAGGCACCCCAGGGCGTGGCCGAGCAGGACCAGAAGGTGGCCGTCCGGGCGGTCGAGGCCGGCTGCGGGCTGGTCCTGCTGGCCAACAAGTGGGACCTGATGGACGACGAGGCCCGGCGCCAGTTCGGGGTCGACCTGGAGCGCAAGCTCTACTTCGTCGACTGGGCGTCGATGCTGCGGGTCTCGGCCCGCACCGGCCGGGGCGTCGAGAAGATCTGGGGACTTGTCGACAAGGTGCTGGCCGAGCGGTCCCGGCGGATCCCCACCGCGGCCCTCAACCAGTGGCTGGGGCAGGCCACCGAGCGCACGCCGCCCCCGCCGGTGCGGGGCCGCTCGGTCAAGGTCCGCTACGCCACCCAGGCCCGGGTCGACCCGCCAGAGGTGGTCCTGTTCACCAGCGGGCAGCTCACCCCCAGCTACCGCCGCTACCTGGAGCGGGACCTGCGCCGCACCTTCGGGTTCGAGGGCACGCCGGTGCGGCTGGTGGTCCGGGTCCGGACCCGGGAGCGGACCGGCCGCGGCTGACCGCAGGGGCGGCCGGAGCGGGGAGAGGGCGCCGGTGGCCGTGATATCCTGACGGCCGTTTCCGGGCCGTCGGGCCCGCTTCGGGACGTGGCGCAGCTTGGTTAGCGCACCAGTCTGGGGGACTGGGGGTCGCGAGTTCAAATCTCGCCGTCCCGACCAACCCAACAGGGAGCGGTGGTCTACGCTCCAGGCATGAGCGACACCCCGTCGTCCGACCCGCCGCGGCCCGCCCAGCGGGTCTCGACGGCCATCCGGACGGTGCCCAACGCGGTCACCTTGGCCCGGCTGCTGCTGATGCCGGTGTGCGCCTACCTGCTGGCCAGCGGCAGCTACGGGTGGGGGATCGTGGTGACGGCGGTGGTCGGGTCGACCGACTGGGTCGACGGGTGGCTGGCCAGGCGGACCGGGCAGGTGAGCCGGCTCGGGCAGCTGCTCGACCCGCTGGCCGACCGGCTGCTGATCGCCTCGGTGGCGATCGCCCTGGTGGTGCAGGACGTGGTGCCCTGGCAGGCGGCGGTGCTGCTGCTGGCCAGGGACCTGGTGCTGCTGTGCGCCTGGCCGCTGCTGAAGCGGCGCGGGATCGAGCCGCCGGAGGTGATCCTGCTCGGGAAGGCGGCCACGTTGGTGCTGCTGATCGCCCTGCCCGTGCTCACCGTGGGGGCGACCGGGTTGGCCGTGGCCGACGCCGCCCGCGTGCTCGGGCTGCTGGGGCTCTGGGCCGGGGTGGTGATGTACTACCTCGCCGGGGCGGTCTACGTCAGAATGGTGCTGGAACGGCTCGGCCAGCGGGCGGGGGGCGGCTCCTAGCGGCTACGGGAGCCGGGCCGCCGGCGGCCACGCGCCCCACGCAGGGCGCCGGAGAGACAAGGAACCAACATCCCCATCACGACAGACGTCACGCGTCCCCAGCCCCGCGGCCCCTGCCGGAGTGGCCGGTGAAGGCGGTGATCATGGCCGGCGGGGAAGGCACCCGCCTGCGGCCCCTCACCGCCAACCAGCCAAAGCCGATGCTCCCGGTGGGCAACCGGCCGATCATGGAGCACATCGTCCGGCACATCCGTGACTACGGCTGCAAGGACATCGTGGTCACCGTCCAGTTCCTGGCCAGCCAGGTCCGCAACTACTTCGGCGACGGCTCCGACATGGACGTCGACCTGACCTACGCCACCGAGCCGACCCCCCTGGGCACGGCCGGCAGCGTCCGTAACGCCGCCGAGATGCTCGGCGAGACCTTCGTGGTCATCTCCGGGGACGCCCTCACCGACATCGACCTCGACGAGGTCGTCGGCTTCCACCGCCGCCGCGGCGCCCTGGCCACCGTCG
This sequence comes from Actinomycetes bacterium, assembly GCA_035275125.1. Taxonomy (GTDB): domain Bacteria; phylum Actinomycetota; class CALGFH01; order CALGFH01; family CALGFH01; genus CALGFH01. The sequence goes on from DATENJ010000128.1 coordinate 3,563, forward strand.
TCCTCAAGCGGGTGCCCAACCCGCTCGAGTTCGGGATCGTCATCACAGAGGACGACGGCCGCATCGAGCGGTTCCTCGAGAAGCCCCACTGGGGCCAGGTCTTCTCCGACACCATCAACACCGGCATCTACGTGCTCGAGCCGGAGGTGTTCGAGCACATCCCGGACGGCCAGCCGTCCGACTTCGCCAGTGACGTGTTCCCTAAGCTGCTCGACCAGGGGGCGCCGCTGTTCGGCTTCGTGGCCGACGGCTACTGGGAGGACGTCGGCAGCCTCGAGGCCTACCAGCAAGCCCATCAGGACATCCTCGACGGCAAGGTCAAGGTCGACGTGCGTGGGTTCCAGGTCCGGCCCGGGGTCTGGCTGGGGGAGGGGGCAGAGCTCGACCCCGACGCCGTCCTGACCGCGCCCGTGCTCATCGGCGACTTCACCAAGGTCGAGGCCGGGGCCCGCCTGCGCGAGTACAGCGTGGTCGGCTCGGGCGTGATCGTGAAGCACGACGCCTTCCTGCACCGGGCGATCGTCCACGACAACGCCTACGTCGGCCCTGGGGCCAGCCTGCGCGGCTGCGTGGTCGGGCGCAGCGCCGACATCAAGCGGGGCTGCCGGGTCGAGGACGGGGTGGTCGTCGGCGACAACTCCGACATCGGGCACAACGCCATCCTTCAGCCTAATGTAAAGATCTATCCCTACAAGACGGTCGAACCCGGAGCGATCGTCACCAAGTCGATCATCTGGGAGGGCCGCGGGGCCCGGGCGCTGTTCGACGAGAACGGGGTCACCGGCATCGGCAACGTCGACCTGACCCCCGAGCGGGTCCTGCGGGTGGCCACCGCCTTCGGCTCGACCCTCAAGAAGGGGTCGAGGGTCACGCTCGGACGGGACGCCAGCCGGGTGTCGCGCGCCCTCAAGCGGGCCATCATCGCCGGGCTGAACTCGACCGGGGTGACCTGCGAGGACCTGGAGCTCGCCCCGGCGCCGTCGGTGCGGTTCTCGGCCGCCCGGATGGGCGCGTCGGGCGGCATCTACGTCCGCACCGCCCCCGGGGACAGCCAGTCGGTCGAGCTGGCCGTGTTCGGCGGCGACGGCAGCGACGTCGACGAGGGGACCAGGCGCCGGATCGAGCGCACCTATAACAGGGAGGAGTTCCGCCGGGCGTTCGGGCAGGAGATGGGCGAGCTGCGCTACCCGCCGAGGGCGGTCGAGCACTACGCCGTCGCCCTGGTCCACAGCCTGGACGACGCCGTCGTGCGCCACCGCCGCTTCAAGGTGGTGCTCGACGCCGGCGGCGGGACGGCCTCGCTGGTCCTTCCGCACCTCCTGTCCAGGTTGAGCCTGGACAGCCTGATCGTGAACGGCCACCTCGACGAGAACCGGGTCGCCCCCACCGACGGCGACCGCCAGGCCGACCTGGACCGTCTGGCCAAGCTAGTCACCGCCTCGGGTGCCGACCTCGGGGTGCTGTTCGACCCGGTCGGGGAGCGGATCACCCTGGTCGACGAGCGCGGCGCCATCGTCGGGCTCGACCGGGCCCTGCTGCTGTTCGTCGACCTGATCGTGCGGACCGAGGGCGGCGGCGACATCGCCCTGCCCGTCTCGACCACCCGGATGGCCGCCGACCTGGCCGCCCGCCACGGCCGCCAGGCCCACGGGTGCAAGCTCTCGACCAGCGCGATCATGCGGGCCGCCCAGCGCGACGGGGTGGTGTTCGCCGGGGGCGAGGGCGGGGGTTACGTCTTCCCCGTCCTGCACCCGGCCTACGACGCGCTGCTGTCGTTCGGCAAGCTGCTCGAGCTGCTGGCCGTCCACGACATCACCCTGGGGGCGGCCGTGGACGCCCTGCCCCAGCCGTCGGTGGTCCGGCGGCGGGTCCCGACCCCCTGGGAGCGCAAGGGGGCGGTGATGCGCCAGCTGGTCGAGGCGACCAAGGGCCGCCGGGTCGACGACACCGACGGGGTCAAGGTCTTCCACCCGCCGAGTGACTGGGGAA
>DATENJ010000129.1:0-3225 GCA_035275125.1 Actinomycetes bacterium
CGGCCTGGACGGGCGGCGGGCGACTCCACCGATGGGGGGGAGGCGCTCCGGCTCAACAAGGCACTGAGTGGAGCGGGGCTGGGGTCGAGGCGGGCGGTGGAGGAGCTCGTGCGGGCGGGAAGGGTGTCGATCGGTGGTGAGGTGGTGCAGGACCTCGGCCGGCGGGTTGATCCCGTCAGTGACCGGGTCGAGGTGGACGGGTCGCGGGTGGTGCTGGACGAGCGGCGGCGGTACTGGCTGCTGAACAAGCCGGCGGGCGTGGTGAGCACGGCGGCGGACCCGGAGGGGCGGCCGACGGTGGTCGGGATGGTCCCCGAGCAGCCGCGGGTCTTCCCGGTGGGACGGCTCGACCGGGACACCGAGGGGTTGCTGTTGCTCACCAACGACGGCCCACTGGCCTACCGGCTCACCCATGCCAGGTACGGGATCGAGAAGAAGTACCTGGCCGAGGTCGACCGGCTGCCAGCCGACGCCCCGGGGCGCCTGCGTAAGGGGGTCGAGCTGGAGGACGGTTTCGCCAAGCCGACCAGGGTCAGGGTGGTGGCCGGGTCCGGCCGCCGCCGCATGGTCGAGGTCGTCCTGGTCGAGGGGCGGAACCGGGAGGTGCGACGGCTACTGGAAGCGGTCGGCGCTCCCGTGCGCCGGTTGGTGCGCACCGCGGTCGGCCCGATCCGTCTCACCGGCCTGGCCCCGGGGGAGTATCGCCCCTTGCGATCCGAGGAGATCAGACGCCTCTACAAAGCGGCAGGGCTATGAAGACACTTAGCGATGTAGCTACCTATCGACTTATATCTAAGTCAACAAAGCGATGGCGGTCGAGGAACACCCATGACTGACGAGCGGCTGGAAGAGCGCCTGGGGGAGCGACCGGCCGACCGGCCGGACGGGCGGGGGGGCGCACGGCCAGAACAGCGGCCGGGCGCACGGTCAGAAGAACGGCTGGTGGAGCGGCTGGTCGCGTTGCGTGGGGCGACCACGGTCGAGGCCGACACTCCGGCTGCGGTGATGAGCCGGACCAGGGAGCTGCTGTCGGCCCTGCTCGAGCGCAACGGTGTCGACCACGACCAGCTGGTGTCGATCATCTTCACCTCGACCAAGGACCTGCGCAGCGCCTTCCCGGCGCTGGCGGCCAGGGAGCTCGGGCTCGGCGACGTGCCGCTGCTCTGCGCCGGTGAGCTCGACGTCGTCGGCGGCAACCCGAACACGGTCCGGGTGCTGATCCACTGCTACTCGACGTTGCCGAGGGCGAGCCTGCGCCACGTGTACCTCCATGCCGCCAAGCACCTACGCGACGACCTTCCGGAGTGAGCCCCGATGCCACCGACAGTCCCGAGGCCGCCGATGACGCCCAGAGCCGGCCGATGACGTCGACGCTGGAATGGCCGCGACGGCTCGCCATCATCGGCACCGGCCTCCTTGGTGCGTCGGTGGGGCTGGCGGCCCGCGCGGCCGGGGTCGCCGAGGTGGTGGGGGCCGACAACGACCGGCGGGAGCTGCGGGACGCCCTCGAACGGGAGGCGATCACCAGCCGCGCCCGCTCCGTCGAGGAGGCGGCCGAGGGTGCCGACCTGATCGTGGCCGCCACGCCGGTCCGGTCGCTGGCCGGTGTGCTGGCCCGCGCCCTTGCCGCGAACCCCGAGGCCGTCCTCACCGACGTCGGCAGCACGAAGCTGCACCTTCTAGCTGAGCTTCAACGTTCGTCGGCCAACCTCGGGCGGGTCATTCCCGGCCATCCCATGGCCGGGTCGGAGGAACGGGGGGCGCGGGCCGCCCGGGTGGACCTGTTCCATGGCGCGGCCTGGGTGCTGACCCCGGCGCCGCATGTCGATCATCAGGCGCTGCGAAGGCTGACCTCGTTCGTGCGCGATCTCGGCGGCCGGCCGCTGATGCTCGACCCGGAGCTGCACGACCAGGTGGCGGCGTTCGCCAGCCACCTGCCGCAGCTGGCCGCGACCGCCCTCATGGGGGCGGTGGCGCAGGTGGAGTCGCCGGCGGCCCTGCGCCGCCTGGTCGCCAGCGGGTTCCGCGACACCACGCGGGTGGCCGCCAGCGACCCAGACCTGTGGGTCGACATCTGCGCCACCAACGGCCCCAGCATCGTGGCCGCGCTCGACGTGCTGACCAGCCGGCTCGAGATCCTGCGCAAGCTCATCGCCGAGGGGGACAGGGTCGGCCTGCGCGACGAGCTGGCCGCGGCGCGGGCGGCGCGCCTGCGCATCCCGACCAAGCCGGGGTCCTCCCCGCGGGGCCTGCGCGAGGTCGTTGTCCACATCGCCGACCGCCCTGGCAGCCTCGCCGCCGTGTTCCACGCCCTCGGCGCGGCCGGGGTCAACGTCGAGGACCTGGCCATCGACCACGAGCTCCAGGGCGGCAGCGGCGCCCTGCGGATCTGGGTCGCCGGCCGCGACGCCGCCACCACCGCCATCGCCGCCCTCGAACTGGCCGGCTGGCCCGCCCACGAGGGCACCGGCGCCCCCTAACCCACCCGCTCCCAGCACGCCCGGCCGGGCGCCGGCCCCTGACCCCGCCAGCGTCGGTACGCCCCGGGCGGGCACCGGCCCTGACCCACCAGCGCCCAGCACGCGGGGCGCTCTGGCGCTCAGGAGGCGGCACCGACGGCCGGGCTTCGGGGTGGAACAGGGTGTGCGGGGCGGGTTGGGGGGCCGCAGCGGGTAGACTGCGCTGCGGATGTCTCCGGTTCGGGCATTGTGCGGGCGTGGTCCACCGGTCGAGTAGGAGGCCAGGTGAAGGTGGTCGGGTTGGGCGGGGACGAGCCCGTCGAGGGAACCGCCGACGTCGTCGTCGCCATCGATGGGCCGGCCGGGTCGGGCAAGAGCACGGTCGCCCGGCGGGTCGCCGAGCGGGCTGGCCTGCGCTACCTGGACACCGGGGCGACCTACCGGGCCCTCACCCTGTCGCTGCTGCGGCGGGGGATCGCGGTTGACGACCACGAGGCGGTCGCTGACGCTGCCAAGGCGGTCGACCTGACCCTTGAGCTGCCGCCTGGGCCGGCCGGGGCGGCCAGGGTGTTGCTGGACGGGGTGGAGCCGGGCCAGGCGCTGCGTACTCCGGAGGTCAACGCGGCGGTCTCGGCGGTCGCGGCCGTGCCGGCCGTGCGGGAGCTGCTCGTCGGGCTGCAGCGCTCGCTGGTCGGGGTCGGGGGGATCGTGGTCGAGGGCCGTGACATCGGGACCGTGGTGTGGCCCGACGCCGACGTCAAGGTCT
>DATENJ010000130.1:0-9744 GCA_035275125.1 Actinomycetes bacterium
CGCCCTGGACACCTGGCTGCACCTGTACAACCATCACCGCGCTCACACCGCGCTCGGCGGCCAGCCACCCATCAGCCGCGTCAACAACGGTCCTAGCTCTTACAGCTAGCTGCCGCAGCTGACGGGTGCCTGTCGGCCGGGGGCGGGTACGGCCCCCGTGATGGTCGAGACAGATGCGGCCATCTGCCTCAGGCGACGTGCCCGGTTACTGATGTAGCGGATGCAACTTGCGCACTGCGCCTGGTAGCCTGCGCACATCCCCCCAGCCGGTTCGCTGGCTGGGTGCGAGGCCTCGCCACGGCGGGGCCTCTGCTTTGTCCGGGCTCTTGAGAATCGGCCGGCAGGCGATGGATGGTGGCTTCTGTGGGATCAGCGTGCCGTTCCGATTGGTGGGGTCGGGCCCCGACCCACCGCTAGACCTGGCGGTCCAGGACCTGGTCGGCGACAGCCTGGAGGGCGGTGCGGACGGGGCCGGTGGGGACGCCGGAGAGGGCGGCTCGGGCGGCGTCGACCTCGGCCTGGGCGGTTTGGCGGGCCTCGATGAGGGCCGGTGAATGGCGGAGCAGGTCGAGGGCGTCGCTGATGGCGCCGTTGTCGTGGTCGCCGTCGAGGACGGCGGTGAGCCGGTCGGCGTCGGGGCCGCCCTTGCGGAGCAGGTACAGGACGGGCAGGGTGCGGACCCCGGCCCGCAGGTCGCCGCCGGGCTCCTTGCCGGCCACGTCGGCGTCGGCGGTGATGTCGAGCAGGTCGTCGCCGAGCTGGAACGCCCGGCCGACCCGCTCGCCGAACTCGGTCAGCGCGCCCACGACCGCCGGGTCGGCCCCGGCCAGGTAGCCGCCGAGCCGGCAGGAGGCGGCGATCAGGGCGCCGGTCTTGTCGGCGAGAACGGCCAGGTAGTGCTCGACCGGGTCGTCGCCGGGGCCGGGCCCGCGGACCTCGCGGATCTGGCCCTGGGTGAGGCGGGCGATCGCCCGAGCAAGCACGCGGGTGGCCTCGCTGCCGAGGCTGGCCGTCACCTCCGAGGCCCTGGCGAACAGGTAGTCGCCGGTGAGCACGGCCACCTTGTTGTCGTAGCGGGCGTTGGCCGAGCGCTTGCCCCGGCGCAGCTCGGCCTCGTCCATCACGTCGTCGTGGTAGAGGCTGGACAGGTGGGTGAGCTCGAGGGCGACGGCCGCTCCGACAAGGCGGGGCTGGTCCGGGTCGCCGGTATGGCCGGAGATCAGGACGAGGGTCGGGCGCAGCCGCTTGCCGCCGGCGGTGACCAGGTAGCCGGCCGCCTCCTGGACGAACGGGTCGGCGGTGGCCACCGCCTCGGTCAGCGCCTCCTCCACCCGGCCCAGCCCGGCCTTGACGTTCGCCTGGATCCCGGCGAGGTCGGTGGTCTCGGGCTTGGCCGCGCGCACGCCTACCCCAGGATCCTCTCGGCCGACCTGGCCGCCGCGATCAGCGCCTCGGGGGCAAGGCCGATGGCCACCGTGAGCACGCCGGCCAGGCCGAGGGCGATCCCGAGGGCCGGGGCCCGGCCGGTGGCCGCCCCGGCCTCGGCGCCGTCCACCGGCTCCTGGAGGTAGGCCACGACCAGCACCCGCAGGTAGAAGAAGGCCGAGATGACCGAGCTGATCACGGCCACCACCACCAGCCAGGTGAGCCCGGCCTGGATACCGGCCAGGAACACGTAGTACTTGGCCCAGAAGCCGGACAGCGGGGGGATGCCGGTGAGGGCGAGCATGAACACGGCCAGCAGCCCGGCCGCCCACGGGTGGGTCCTGGCCAGCCCCCGGTAGTCCTCTAGCGACGACCGCTCGCGGATGGTGTCGTCGTCGGGCGGCCCGAGCCGCGACACGTACTGCACGACCATGAACGCCCCCATCACCATGAAGGCGTAGACCAGCAGGTAGAACATGGACGCGGACACGCCGGCGGGCACGGTGGCGGCCGCCGCCAGCCCGACCAGCAGGTAGCCGGCGTGGCTGATCGAGGAGTAGGCGAGCATCCGCTTGATGTCGGTCTGGACCACGGCAAGGGCCGCCCCGACCAGCATGGTGAGCACGGCCGCGGCCGCGATCACCGGCCGCCAGGAGACCACCAGCCCGCCGAGGGCCCCGGCGAACACCCGCAGGAACACGGCGAACGCGGCCACCTTGGTGGCGGCGGCCATGAACGCGGCCACCGGGGTGGGGGTGCCCTGGTAGACGTCGGGGGTCCACATGTGGAACGGCACCGCCGACACCTTGAACAGGAACCCGACCGCCAGCAGGCCGACCCCGGCCAGCAGCAGGGTGCCGTCGCCGGTGGGGTCGCCGGTGGCTCTGGCGATCTCGAGCAGATTGGTGCTGCCGGTCGCCCCGTAGCAGAGCGCGATGCCGTACAGCAGGAACGCCGAGGAGAACGCCCCCAGCAGGAAGTACTTCATGGCCGCCTCCTGGGCGGCCACGCGCCGGGTCTCGCCGGCCAGCACGTACAGGCTGAGCGAGAGGATCTCCAGGGCGATGAACACCACCAGCAGGTCCGAGGCCGCGGCCAGCAGCACCATCCCCAGCAGGGCGAACAGCAGCAGCGGGAACACCTCGGGCGGGCTGTCGTCCGGCTCGCCTTCGCGGCTGTCCCCCTGGGCGATCATCAGGGTGGCCAGCACGCCGACGGCCAGCAGGATCGCCCTGGCGTAGCGGGTGATGCCGTCCAGCGACACCGCGCCCTCGAAGGCGACCCGCTCCAGGTCCCAGTTCCAGACGGTCAGCGCGGCCGCGGCGGCCAGGCCGGCCAGGGTCAGGCCGGCCAGCACACCCCGACCGGCCCGCGGCCAGAAGGCCACCACCAGCAGCAGGACCACCCCGGCGACGGCCAGGGCCAGCTCGGGGGCGATGGCGCGCCAGTCGACCTCTGGCAGGGGCAGAGGCTGGGTGTTGACTTGGGCCAGCGGGTGCACGTGGCTCCTCCGGGGTCAGGGACTCGGGGCCTGGGTCTGCTCGACGACGCGCTGGGCTGAGGGCTCGACCCGCTCCAGCACCGGCCGGGGGAACAGGCCGAGGACGATGATGGCGGCGACCAGCGGGGCCAGGATCGCCCATTCCCGGCCGGTCAGGTCGCCAATGGCGCGGTTCTCGTCACGCTCCAGCGGCCCGTGCCACATCCGCTGGTAGGCCCAGAGCAGGTAGACGGCGCCGAGGATCACCCCGCCGGTGGCCAGCACGGCGTACACGCGGTTCTCGAGGAAGGCCCCGAGCAGGGTGAGGAACTCGCCGACGAACCCGACCATCCCGGGCAGGGCGACCGACCCGAGGGTGATCACCAGCATGACCGCGGCCATGCGGGGCACCACCTGCTGGAGACCGCCGAAGTCCTCGATCCGGCGGGTGCCGCGGCGCTCCTCGAGCATGCCGGCGACGAAGAACAGCCCGCCGATGACCAGCCCGTGGGCGACCATGTAGAAGACCCCGCCCTGGAGCCCCTGGATGTTGAAGGCGAAGATGCCCAGCACGATGAAGCCCAGGTGGGAGACTGACGAGTAGGCGACGAGGGTCTTGAAGTCGCGCTGCATGGTCGCGACCAGGGCGCAGTAGAGGATCCCGACAACAGCCAGGGTGAGCAGCACCGGCTGGGCCCAGCGGGCGCCGTCGGGGAACAGCGGCAGGGCGAACCGCAGGAAGCCGTAGACGCCCAGCTTCGACATGACCCCGGCCAGCAGCACGGTGGTGGTGGTCGGGGCCTCGGTGTAGGCGTCGGGCAGCCAGGTGTGGAAGGGCCACAGCGGGGTCTTGATGGCGAAGGCGGCGAAGAAGGCCAGGAACAGCCAGCGCTGGGTGGACGGCGCCTTCTGGAAGTTGACCAGGGTCTCGTAGTCGAAGCTCGGGGTCCCGGTGGCCTTCTGGTGCAGCCAGAACAGGGCGATGATGCCGACCAGCATGAGCAGGCCGCCCAGCAGCGTGTAGACGAAGAACTTGACCGCCGCGTACACCCGGCGCTGCCCGCCGAACGAGCCGATCAGGAAGTAGGCGGGCACCAGCACCGCCTCCCAGAAGATGTAGAACAGGAACAGGTCGAGGCTCACGAACACGCCCAGCATGGCCGTCTCCAGCACCAGCAGCAGCGCCAGGTAGGTGCGCGGCCGGTCGGTCATGCGCCAGGAGCCGGCGACGGCCAGCGGGGTGAGCACGGAGGTGAGCAGGACAAGGGGCAGGCTGACCCCGTCGACCCCGACCCGGTAGTTGACCCCGAAGGCCGGCACCCACTCGGCGGTCATGCCCAGCTGGAACCCGGCCTCGCCGGTGCGGAAGCGGGCGGCCAGCACCACCGCCAGGGCCAGGGTGGCCAGGCTGGCCAGCAGCGCCACCAGCCGGGCCGACTGCTCGCGGGAAGCCGGGACGAGGGCGACCAGCACCGCCCCGACCAGGGGGGCGAACAGGGTTGCGGTCAGCAGCACGGCGGCGGCTCCAGGGAGAAGGGGGTCATGGCCGGAACACCAGGAAGGCGACGATCAGCACGGCGCCACCGAGGACCCCGAGGGCGTAGCTGCGGACCAGGCCCGACTGGAAGCGCCGGCCGCTGCGGGCGCCGTTGCCGACCAGCTCGGCGACGCCGTTGACGGCACCGTCGATGACGCGCTGGTCGACCGTCCGGGCCAGGAACGCCGCGAACGCGCCGCCAAGGGTGACGGTGAAGAACTCGTAGACCTGGTCGACGTAGAGCTTGTCGGCCAGCGGCCGCCAGGCCCCGGCCCAGCGGCGGCGCAGGGCCAGCCAGTCGAAGGGGCGGATGTACAGCAGCCAGGCGACCAGCGCCCCGCCCGCGGCGATGAGGGTGGCCACCGCCGACAGCAGGAAGGCGGCCGACAGCGACTCGTGCTCCTCGGGGGCGCCCAGCACCGGCTCCAGGAAGCTCTGGAAGCGGCCGCCCTCACCGGTGAAGGTGGTGAGGGCGAGCCCGGCCACCAGGGCCAGGGCCGCGAGCACGATCAGGGGCACGGTCATGACCGGCGGGGACTCGTGCGGGTGGCGGCCCTCGGGCCAGCGGCGCTCGCCGAAGAAGGTCAGGAACACGTACCGGGACATGTAGAAGGCGGTCAGCCCGGCCGTCAGCACCCCGACCACCCAGGCCAGCCGGCCGACCCCGCCGTGGTCGAAGGCGGCCGCCAGCACCTGGTCCTTGGAGAAGAAGCCGGCCGTCAGCGGCACCCCGATGATCGCCGCCCAGGCGGCCATGGTCGTCCAGAAGGTGACCGGCATGGCCGAGCGCAGGCCGCCGAAGTGCTTGATGTCGGTGTCCTCGTCGTTGGCGTGCATCACCGACCCGGCCCCGAGGAACAGCTGGGCCTTGAAGAAGGCGTGGGTGAGCAGGTGGAGCATGCCGGCGGCGTAGCCGATCGGCCCCAGCCCGACGCCGATGAACATGTAGCCGAGCTGGGAGACTGTCGAGTAGGCGAGGATCTTCTTGATGTCGTCCTGGCCGATGGCGATCAGCGCCGCCAGCAGCGCGGTGGCCGCCCCGACCAGCACCACCACCGTCTGGGCGGTGCCGGAGGCCTCGAAGATGACATGGGTCCTTGCCACCAGGAACACCCCGGCGGTGACCATGGTGGCGGCATGGATGAGGGCCGACACCGGGGTCGGGCCGGCCATCGCGTCGGGCAGCCAGACGTACAGCGGGAACTGGGCGCTCTTGCCGGTGCAGGCCAGGAACAGCAGCAGGGCGATGGCCGTGGCCGTGCCCGAGGCCAGCCCGGTGGCCCGGCCGAAGACGACGTCGAAATCGAGGCTGCCGACGGTGGCGAAGATCAGGAACATGGCCAGCAGGAAGCCGACGTCGCCGATGCGGTTGGCCAGGAAGGCCTTCTTGGCCGCTGGCGGCGCCCACACCTCCAGGGTGTCGTCGGGCTCGCCCTCGACCAGGCGGCCCTTGGGGTTGACCACCAGCAGCCGCCGGTTGAACCAGAACCCGACCAGCAGGTAGGAGCAGAGCCCGACCCCCTCCCAGCCCAGGAACATGACCAGGAAGTTCTGGGCAAGGACGAGCACCAGCATGGAGGCCACGAACAGGTTGAGCCAGGAGAAGAAGGTCTCGCGCCGCTCGTCATGCTCCATGTAGCCGACCGAGTACAGGTGGATGAGGCTGGAGACGCCGGTCACGACCAGGGCCATCAGCGCCGACAGGGGGTCCCAGCGCAGGTCGAAGGCGACCCGCAGGTCGCCCGAGACGATCCATTCGTAGCCGCGCAGGATCTGGGTGCGCTCCTCGCCAGAGTGCGACAGCAGCTCGAACAGGGCCGCCACGGCGATCACGAAGGCCGCGGCGACGGCAAGGGTGGCGATCCACCCGGCCAGGGCGCGCAGGCGCTGGCCGAACAGCACGTTGACCGCGAACCCGGCCAGCGGCAGGACCGGGAGCAGCCAGATCAGGCGGATCGCGCCGGTAGCGTTCAGGGCACCGTCACCCCTTGAGCAGGTTGACGTCGTCGACCGAGGTCGACGAGCGCTTGCGGAAGATGGCGACGAGGATGCCGAGGCCGACAACGACCTCGGCGGCGGCGACCACCATGACGAAGAAGGCCAGCACCTGGCCGTCGAGCGAGCCGTTGGTCTTGGAGAAGGTGATGAAGGACAGGTTGACCGCGTTCAGCATCAGCTCGATGCACATGAAGACCACGATGGCGTTGCGGCGGATCAGCACCCCGGCCACCCCGATGGCGAACAGGATGGCCGAGAGCAGCAGGTAGGCGCCGGGCCCGACCCTCATGGCTGCCGCTTCCCGAGGACAAGGGCGCCGACGGCCGCCACCACCAGCAGGATCCCGGCGATCTCGAAGGCGAAGGTGTAGCGGGTGAACAGGATCCGGCCGATCGCCTGGACGTTGCCGCCCTCGTTCGCGGTGGCCAGGCTGGCCGGCTCGGCGTCGAACACCCCGGCGGCCAGGGCCGCGACCACCGCCACCAGCAGCCCGAGGCTGAGCAGGACGGCCAGGGGGCGCTGGCCCCTGATCGTCTCGGTGAGCGCCTCCTTGCTCTCGACCCCGAGCAGCATGAGCACGAACAGGAACAGGACCATGATCGCCCCGGCGTAGACGATCACCTGCACGGCGGCCACGAACTGGGCCTCCAGCAGCACGTAGAACCCGGCAAGGCAGAAGAAGTTGACCACCAGCAGCAGGGCCGAGTAGATGGCGTTGCGGCTCAGCACCATGCCGATGGCGCTGACCACGGCCAGGGGGGCCAGGACGACGAAGACGAGCAGCTCGGCCTGCTCGGAGGCGGTGGCGGCCAGCATCGGCGTCACTTGGCCACGCCTTCGTCCGCCGGGAGCTCGCGGTCGGCCTGGCGGGTCTCCTGCTCGCGGAGCAGGGCCCAGACCGGCTCCCCGGACTCCTGGGAGACCGAGGCCTGGGGGCCGTAGCGGGCGATTGCCGGCGGCCCGTCCTCGGCGTCGACGTGTGGCGGGGCCTTGGCTCCGGCGGGCACCGGGGCGAGCAGGTCGGGCTTGTCGTAGACCAGGCCCTGGCGGGTCGGCGACGCCAGCTCGTACTCGTTGGTCATGGTCAGGGCCCGGGTCGGGCAGGCCTCGATGCAGAGGCCGCAGAAGATGCAGCGGTTGTAGTTGATCTGGTAGATGGCCGCGTACCGCTCCCCCACCGAGTAGCGGGCCTCGGGGGTGTTGTCGGCCCCCTGGACGTAGATGGCGTCGGCCGGGCAGGCGTAGGCGCACAGCTCGCAGCCGATGCACCGCTCGAGGCCGTCGGGGTAGCGGTTCAGCTGGTGGCGGCCGTGGAACCAGGGCGAGGTCGGCCGCTTGTCCTCCGGGTACTGCACGGTGTTGCGCTTGCGGAACATGCTCCGGAAGGTGACCGACAGCCCCTTCAGGATCTCGCTGGGCATCATGGGGTGGACCCTCCGGGGGCGGTGCGGTCCGCCTTCTCCTTGTCCGAGGAAGGCAGCAGGAACGAGAGCAGCAGCAGGGCGAGCAGCACGCCGATGGCGCCGAGCAGGACCGGGCGGGGCAGGTTGACGTCGACCACCAGGACCACGGCGGTGACCGCGACCCAGGCAAGGGCGACCGGGATCAGCACCTTCCAGCCGAAGTCCATCAGCCGGTCGAAGCGCAGCCGGGGCAGGGTGGCCCGCAGCCAGATGAAGATGAAGATGAAGAAGAAGACCTTGGCCACGAACCACAGGATCGGCCAGAGCCAGGGCAGGAAGTCGGGGGCCGGCCCGTCCGGCCCGCCCAGGAACGCGGTCGCGGCCACCGCCGACACGGTGATGATGTTCAGGTACTCGGCCAGGAAGAACAGGGCGAACTTCACCCCCGAGTACTCGGTGTGGTAGCCGCCGACCAGCTCCGACTCGGCCTCGGGGAGGTCGAAGGGGGCCCGGTTGGTCTCGGCGATGCCCGCCAGCAGGAACACCAGGAACAGCGGGAACTGGAAGACGACGTACCAGCGGGGGATGAAGCCGAGCAGCGGGTCGCCCTGCTGGGCGGCGACGATGCCGGCGGCCGACAGGGTGCCGGCGGTCATGAACACCCCGACCAGCGACAGCCCCTGGGCGATCTCGTAGCTGATCATCTGGGCCGAGGAGCGGACCGCCCCGAGCAGCGGGTAGTTCGACCCCGAGGCCCAGCCGGCGAGCACGATCCCGTACACCTGGAGGCTGCCCATGGCCAGCACGAACAGCAGGCCGACGTTGAGGTCGGCGAGCTGGGCGCGCTGGCCGCCGAAGGCGAACCCGAACGGGATCACCGTGAAGGCCAGGAACGCCGGGATCATCATGACCACCGGGGCCAGGGCGTAGAGGATCTTGTCGGCGTTGGTCGGCCGCACGTCCTCCTTGAAGAACAGCTTGATGCCGTCGGCCAGGGACTGGAGGATGCCGAAGGGCCCGACCCGGTTGGGGCCGACCCGGGTCTGCATGAAGGCGACCACCCGCCGCTCCAGCCAGATGGTGAACAGCACCGTCAGCATCAGGGCGGCGAACACCCCGACGACCTTGACGACCAGGATGAACAGGTCCCAGACGGTCCCGCTCATGCGGCCGCCTCCTCGACCGCGCTGACCTTGACCCGGAGGACGGGGCCGGGGCCGAGCACGGCCCGCAGCGCCAGGTCGGGCTGGTTGGCCGGGACGAAGGCGCAGCCGGGAGCGACCGTCGGGGCGACCCTGACCGGCAGCTGGGCCGTGCGGTCCTCGCCGAAGTCGACCTCGGCCCTGTCCCCGTCGGCCAGGCCGAGCCGGGCGGCGTCCTCCGGGTGCAGCTCGACGAACGCGTCCGGCGTCTCGCGGTTCAGGTCGGACGCCCTGGCCAGCATCGAGGCCGCGTCGATGAGCAGCGGATAGGTGACCAGAGCGAGGCCGTCCTCGTGCTCCTCGGGGGCTGTGGACAACGGTTCGCCCCCTGGCTCGCCGGCGGCCGGGGCGAGCCCCTGGGGCCGGCGGCGGAACCTCGTGGTCTCGGCCACCACCTGGTCGCGGCGGTGCAGGCCGAGGTCGGCGCCGAGCCGGATCGCGAGCTGGTCGGCCAGGTCCCAGATGTCCTGGGCGGCGCCGCCGACCGGGACGGCCCGGTGGGTGGCCTGGACCCGGCCCTCCCAGTCGGTGAAGGTCCCCTCGGTCTCGGCGTGGACCACCCCTGGCAGGAGCACGTCGGCCTGGCTGGTGGTGTCGTTGACCTCGTGGTCGACGGCGATCACGAAGGCCCGCTCGAGGGCCTGCTCGGCCAGCTCGCGGGGGCCGTGGTCGCGGACGAGGTCGACCCCGGCCAGGATC
>DATENJ010000131.1:0-3865 GCA_035275125.1 Actinomycetes bacterium
GGGACGCGAGCGGATCTGAGAGGGAACTCCATTCCCCCCCGGCGGATTCCCACCAGTCTGTCGATCCACCGGAGCGCCCTCCGGTCCACTTTGACAAGTATGCGACGATAGCGCCGGTCGGTCGGTGACACGAGCCGGGGAGGGCGGAGGATGGCGATCCGGGAAGCCACCACGAGCGTTGAGGACCCGATGCCCGCGGAGCCGCGGCCCGACCGGCGGCGGCGCCGCCGCGACCTGCGGGCCGGGCCGTTCCCGACGGTGGGCATGGAGCAGTGGCACGACACCGAGTCCGCCCTGGCCAGGCTCTACCGCTACGCCGAGGGCCGGGCCCTTGAGGCCACCGACTGGTACCTCCAGGACAAGCGGGGCAAGCGCATCTGGTCGCGGGGTCTGCGCCTGCTGGCCATCCTCCTGGTCATCGCCGGCGCGCTCCAGCCACTGCTCGACGCCGCCGCCCCCGGGCCCAGCCGCACCGCCTGGGGCTATGTGCTGCTGGCCCTGGCCGCCGCCTGCATCGGCTTCGACCGCTTCTTCGGCCTCTCCTCGGGCTGGATGCGCTCCATGACCACCGCCCAGTCCCTGGAGCGCCGTCTGGAGCAGCTCCAGTACGACTGGGCGGCCGAATGCGCCCGCAGCGCCTCGCGCACCGTCGACCCCAAGCAGGTCCAGAACCGGCTGGCCCTGCTGCGGGTCTTCTCCGACGACGTGGCCGCCCTGCTCCAGCAGGAGACGGCCGAGTGGGTGCTGGAGTTCCAGAGCAACCTGCTGCGCCTCGAGCGCTCCAACGGCAGCCGTCCCGGGTCGGTACCATTGCCCGGCACCGCCGAGCCCTAGGAGACCGGAGCCATGCCCACCGATCACGGACCCGAGCTGGAGGCGCTGCGCAAGCGGCTCGCCGACGCCAAGGAGTTCCTTTGACCTGGCGGGCAAGGAACAGGAGCTGGCCGGCCTGCGCGAGCAGGCGGCCGCGCCCAACCTGTGGGACGACCCGGAGCGGGCCCGCCGGGTCATGAGGCGGCTGGCCGCCGTCGAGGGTGACCTCGACACGGTGGCCCGGCTCCAGGGGTCGCTCGAGGACCTCGAGACCCTGAACCAGCTCGCCCTGGAGGAGGACGACGACTCGGTGGCCGCCGAGCTCACCGAGGGGCTGGCCAGCCTGGCCGGGGCCGTCGAGGACCTCGAGGTGCTGGCCCTCCTGGGCGGGGAGTTCGACGACCGGGACGCGATCGTCACCATCCACCCCGGGGCCGGCGGGACCGAGTCCCAGGACTGGGCCGAGATGCTCTGGCGGATGCTGATGCGCTGGGCCGAGCGGCGCGGCTTCAAGGTGACGGTCAACGACTACCAGGAGGGCGACGAGGCCGGCATCAAGTCGGTCACCCTGACCCTGGAGGGGCCGCGGGCCTACGGGCTGGTGTCGGCCGAGACCGGCACCCACCGGCTGGTCCGGATCTCCCCCTACGACCAGGCCAAGCGGCGGCACACGTCGTTCGCGGCCGTCGACGCCATCCCGGTGCTCGAGGACGAGGACACTCCCGAGATCGACGACGCCGACCTGCGCATCGACATCTACCGCTCCTCGGGGCCGGGCGGGCAGGGGGTGAACACCACCGACTCGGCGGTCCGCATCACCCACCTCCCGACCGGGATCGTGGTCGCGGTCCAGAACGAGCGCTCCCAGCTGGCCAACAAGACGATCGCCCTCAAGATCCTGGCCGCCCGGCTGGCCGAGCGGGCCCGCAAGGAGCGCGAGGCCCAGCTGGCGGCGCTGCGCGGCGAGCGTCAGGACATCGCCTTCGGCAGCCAGATCCGCAGCTACGTCCTCCACCCCTACCAGATGGTCAAGGACCACCGGACGAACGTGGAGACGGGCAACGTCCAGGCTGTGCTCGACGGCGACCTCGACCAGTTCGTCGCCGCCGAGCTCCGCCGCCGCGCCACCGCACCCTAGTGGTCAGGCTGCGCCGGCCGTCGGTGGTCGTCGGGCTGCTGGTCGCCACCTACATCGCCGTGTTCGGCCGCCTCACCTGGGCCCAGCACGAGAACTTCGGCACCTTCGGCTACGACATGGGCCTGTACGACCAGGGCATCTGGCTGCTGTCCCGGTTCAAGGACCCGTTCGTGACCATCCGCGGGCTGCACTTCTTCGAGCACCACGTGAACCTGATCACGGTGCTGTTCGTGCCCGCCTACTGGCTCGGGGCAGGCCCCCATTTCCTGTACCTGGTCGAGACCATCTGGATGGCCCTTGGCGCGGTGCCGCTGTACCTGCTGGCCCGCGACCGGCTGGAGAGCGGCTGGCTGGGGGTGGCCGTGGCCGCCTGCTTCCTGCTCTACCCGTCGCTGGAGTGGATCAACTGGTGGCACTTTCACCCCGACGCGCTGATCATCACGCCGCTGCTGTTCGCCTGGTGGCTGGCCACCAGGCGGCGCTGGGGCTGGTTCGCGGTCGCGGTCGGGGTCGCGCTGGCCTGCAAGGAGGACGCGGCGCTGGCCGTGATCATGCTCGGCCTGGTCCTGGCCGTGCTCGGCGAGCGCCGGCCCGGCCTGCTCACCGCCGCCGCCGGGGCAGGCTGGTTCCTGCTCGCCACCAAGGTGGTCATCCCGGCCGCCGGGGGCGGGGACGGGCCCTTCTACCAGGAGCTGTTCCCCGGCTTCGGCAACTCGCTGGGCGAGATCGTCTGGAACATGGCCGTCCACCCGAGCCGCCTGTTCGAGCTGGCGACCCGCCCCGACCGGGTCGACTACTACTGGCACGTGCTCGGCCCGGTAGCCTTCTTCCCCCTGGCCGCCCCCCTGGTCCTGCTGATCTCGCTGCCCCAGACGGTGGTCAACGTGACGTCGGGCCACGCCCTGACCCACGACTACCGGTTCCACTACACCTCGATCGTCCTGGCCGGGGTGTTCCTGGCCACCGTCGAGGGGATGGGGTGGGCCGGGCGGGGCCGGACGACCCGGCGGGTGCTGGTGGCGGTGCTGCTGGCGGCCGCGCTGGTGGCCAACGTCGCCTGGTCGCCGTCGCCGCTGGGCCGCCAGTACGACGACGGCTGGTGGGCCAGAGCCGAGCCCCGCCACGCCACCGTGCGGGCGGCCCTGCGGGTCGTCCCGGCCGACGCCGGCGTCTCGGCCTCCTACAACCTGATCCCGCACCTGACCCACCGGACCTACGCCTATGAGTTCCCCAACCCCTGGCGGGTCACCAACTGGGGCGCCCACGGCGAGAACCCGCCCGACCCGGCCACCGCCGACTACCTGGTGATCGACGAGCGGCTGCTCGGCGACCAGCGGCCGCTGTACGAGCGCTTGGTCGGCCCCCAGGGGGGGTACAGGAAGGTGTTCGAATCCGACGGCATCGTGGTCGCCAGGCGTTTGCGCTAGGCTGGACACCCCGTGCCTGGCATTGAGAGTGGGAGGGAGTACCTACCTGAACGTCATCGCAGGCCTCTACCGGCGCTGGCGACACCTGGCCCACGAGATGGCCAAGTTCGGCATTGTCGGCGCCGTCAACACCGTCCTCGACTTCGGCCTGGCCAACCTCCTGTACCTGGGGCTCGGCTGGTCGGCCATGGGTGCCAAGACGGCCTCGGTGGCCGTGGCCGCCACCTCGTCGTTCTTCATGAACCGGCACTGGACCTTCCGCCACCGCGCGCGGACCAGCCTGCGCCGCGAGTACACCCTGTTCTTCCTGCTCAACGGGGTCGGGCTGCTGATCGCCAACGCCTGCATCCTGTTCGTGGAGCAGGTCATGGGCAAGTCCGGGCCGCTGTGGTTCAACATCGCCCAGGTGGCCGGCCTGGCCTTCGGCATGGTGTTCCGGTTCGCCACCTACAAGCGGTTCGTGTTCCTGTCGCCCGAGCGGGCCGCC
>DATENJ010000132.1:0-3102 GCA_035275125.1 Actinomycetes bacterium
TGCTCGCGCCACAACCGCAGGCGCAGCTCCCGGGCGAACACGCGGGCGCCGTCGCCCAGACCGGCCGGGTCGGTGGGCGCCCGGCGGTCCCTCGTCTCGTCCAGGACGGCGGCGGACAGCTCGCTGTCGTGGGTCCAGGAACGCCGGTTCAGGTTGTCGGAGCCGACCGCCGCCCACACGTCGTCGATCACGCACACCTTGGCGTGCACGTAGATCGGCGTGCCGCGCTCGTTCTCGAGGTCGTAGACGGCGACCCGGTCGCCGCCGGCGGCCCGCACCGCGTCGAGGGCCGCCTGCTGGCCGATGCGGTTGGGCGGGCCGGTCAGCCGGCCGTCCTGGTCGGGGTAGCGGGGGACGACAGCCACCAGCCGCAGCTCGGGCGAGCGGCGCAGGGCGTCGGCAAGGCCCTGGGCGACGTCCTCGGACCACAGGTACTGGTCCTCGAGGTAGATCAGGCGGCGGGCCCGCCACAGGGCCTTGAGGTACGCCCGGGCGATGCTGCGCTCCCCACGCGGCGCGAACGGCAGCGGCGGCCGCTTGGCCGGGTAGGTGCGCAGGACCTGGACGGCGTGGGGACCGGGCGCATTGCCCGGGTCGCGCAGCTTCGGCGGCAGCGGGCTTGGGTCCCGTGGCTGGCCGACCCGCCTGGTCAGCCTGGCCCGCCACGGGTTGCGGTGGTCGAGCGGGGTGGGGTCCTCCCATCGCTCCCTCAAGGTGACCGACAGGTCGCCGACCGCCGGGCCGCGCACCTCCAGCTGGACGTCGTGCCAGGGCGGGTGGTCGCCGTAGCGCTTGTCCAGCTGCACCGGCTGGGGGTCGCCCAGGTGGCGCTCGTCGTCCCGGCGCCCGTGGCACAGGTCGATCCCGCCCATGAAGGCGAGGTCGTCGTCCTCGCGGCCGGGGTGGCGGATCAGGACCAGCTTCTGGTGCTGGCTGCCCGGCCCGCGGACCCGCTCGTCGAGCAGGATCTCCCCGCCGGCCGCGTTGACCACCTCGCCAAGGTGCAGGTTCTGCTCCTCCTGGAAGTTGGCCACGCTGGGGTGGGAGCGCCACAGCAGCCCCCGCACCTGCACGCCCCGGCCGGCCAGCTCGGCCAGGACCTTGCCCAGCTCGGTGCCCTCACCGTCGAGGCGCTCGTCGGTGTCGCCCCGCCAGTCGAAGATGCCGACCAGGTCGCCGTCGCCCAATGCCCGCAGGGCGGCCAGCAGCCGCGGGAAGTAGGTCGCCCCGTGCACCAGCGGCTCGACCAGGTTGCTCTCGGTCCAGGCCTTCCCGTCGCCCCGCCGGACGTCGATCGTGGTCTCCCGGTTGCCCCGCTCCGACGGCGTGAGGAACCAGTCGTGGACCTCGGGCATCTGGCCTCCTCGTCGGGTGTCGGCGCGGTCGTAGACTGGGCGGCGGGTCCCCCAGCCAGCCAAGGTCGCCCAGCCGCCAAGGAGCGTACCCGAGTGCGTCACCGCCGCATCGGCTCGACCGACCTCGTCGCCAGCGAGGTCGGGCTGGCCGTGTGGTCGCTGGTCGCCGGGGAGCGGGCGCGGTCCGACGAGGACGTCGCCGCGCTGCTCGGGGCCGCCCTCGATCTGGGGCTCGGCTACTTCGAGGCCACCGACCGCGACGACAACGGCCGGGCCGAGGAGCTGCTGGGGCAAGCCGTGCGCGGACACCGCGACGAGGTCACGGTGGCGACGGCCTTCGGGTACGACACCACCCCGCGGCCGTGGGACCCGGCCCCGGCGGCCCCGCGGCACGACTGGTCGGCCGATTTCGCGGGCCGGGCACTCGACCGGTCGCTGCGGCGGCTGCGGCTGGAGCCGGTCGACCTGTGGCTGCTGCACCACCCGAGCATGGACGCCATCGCCTCGGACGAGCTGTTCGAGCTGCTCGAGTCGGAGGTGCAGAAGGGCAAGATCCGCCACTACGGGGTGCTCCTCGGCCCGGGGCCGGGCTGGGGCGACGAGGGCGCCGCCGCGCTCCAGGAACGGCGGGTGGTGGCGGTCGAGACCGTCTACAACCTGGCCGAGCAGACGCCGGGGCGGGACCTGGCCACGCTGGCCGCCGAGACCGGGGCCGGCCTGGTCGTCCGCGACCCGCTGGCCCCGCGCCTCGACGCCGCCGCCCGGGCGCACCTCGAGTTCCTGGAGCGGGACCGGGGCCGGACCCTCGACCAGGCCCTGCTGCGGTTCGCCCTTGCCGACCCGGTGGTGGCCACCGCCCTGCCCGAGGTCCGGGACCGCGAGCACCTGGCCGAGCTGGCCGGGGCGGCCGACCTCGACCCGCTCACCCCCGAGGACCACGACCGCATCGCCGAGCTCCTCGCCGGAGGCGCCCTGTGACCCGGACCGACCGCAGCGAGGCCCTGTTCGAGCGGGCGACCCGGGTGATCCCCGGCGGGGTGAACTCGCCCGTCCGGGCCTTCGGCGGGGTCGGGGGCACACCCCGGTTCTTCGCCGGCGGGCAGGGGCCGTACCTCTGGGACGTCGACGGGAACCGCTATGTCGACCTGGTCTGCAGCTGGGGGCCGCTGATCGCCGGGCACGCCCACCCCCGGGTCGTCGAGGCCGTGCAGGCGGCCGCCGCCCAGGGGACCTCGTTCGGGGCGCCGACCGAGGCCGAGGTCGAGCTGGCCGAGGAGGTCGCCAGGCGGGTCCCGACGGTGGAGAAGCTGCGCATGGTCAGCTCCGGCACCGAGGCCACCATGAGCGCGGCCCGCCTGGCCAGGGCGGCAACCGGCCGGGCCAAGCTGGTCAAGTTCGCCGGCTGCTACCACGGCCACGCCGACGCCCTGCTGGCCGCGGCCGGCTCGGGCGTGGCCACCCTCGGCCTGCCCGACTCGCCGGGGGTGACGGCCGCGCAGACGGCCGACACGATCGTCCTCCCCTACAACGACACCGCCGCCCTGGCCGCCGCCTTCGCGACCGCCGGGGACGAGATCGCCGCCGTGATGGTCGAGCCGATCGCGGCCAACATGGGGGTGGTCCCGCCGACCCCGGACTTCCTGGCCGCCCTCCGCGAGCAGACCCGGCGCGCCGGGTCGCTCCTGATCCTCGACGAGGTGATGACCGGCTTCAGAGTCCACCGCGGCGGCGCCACCGGCCTGTGGTC
>DATENJ010000133.1:0-2331 GCA_035275125.1 Actinomycetes bacterium
GAGTACGAGCTCGACCGCCTGGTCGAGGAGTGGGTGTCCAGCCGGCCCTAGCCTCCTCCGCCCGGCTCGCCGCCCTCGGGAGGCCCGAACGGCTCGACGCGGGGGTTGCCGTAGACCCCCTCGACCGGCTCGGCGCCGGCGATCCGGCTGGCCGCGGCCTCGTCGACCAGGATGGTGTAGAGGTGCTCGGCCGGGCTGATGTTGACCACCCCGAACGCCGGGTCGACCTCCTCGGGGGCCAGGCCGAGCCGCCGCCGCACCTCCTCGAGGGTCGCCTGCTCCGGCGCCAGCCGCAGCGTCACCATCACCCGGGCCATGTCAGCGGCGGGACCGCTTGACCCCGGCCAGGGCGGCGGCCAGGCGCTGTGCGTCGATCACGCCCCAGCCGAAGTCGTGGTCGAAGCCGGTCCCGCCCAGGTCCTCGGCCGTCTTGGACAGCAGCGCCCGCAGCTCGGCCGGGGACAGCACCGAGGACGGGTACTTCTCCCGGACCGCCGCCACCACCCCGGCCGCGACCGGGCAGGCGGCCGAGGTGCCGCCGTCGGCCGGGTACACCCCTGAGCCCGTGAAGTGGGTGTAGGCGGACAGGTCGGGCTTGTCGGGGTCGATGCGTCCCGGCCCCTGGGAGGAGTAGCCGACCCGGCGCTTGCGGGTGTCGACCCCGGCCACCGACAGCACGCTCGGGTGGGAGTTGGCCCCGCAGATGGGCCGGGCCGACCCGAACTCACAGCGGCTGTCGGGGCAGTCGCGGCCGCAGTTGCCGGCCGCGAACAGGATGTCCGCCCCGGCCGCCTCCAGGCTGGCCACGATCACGTTGAACGGGTGGGCCGGGTTGTCGGAGTAGTTGCCGGGGTGGCCGACCGGGAAGTCCCAGGTGGGGGAGAACATCCCCCAGCTGTTGTTGACCACAAGGGCCCGCCGGCCGGCCGCCATCGCCTGGACGATCCCGAGCAGCCTGGAGTACGACAGCACGGCGTCCGACAGCAGCCCCGACATGGCGGTCTCGCCCGGAGTCTCCGACAGCAGCAGGGCGTGGTCGACCAGGGTCGCCTTGGGGGCGGCGATGCCGACGTCGTAGGCGCACATGGTGCCGTGGCCGACCGGGTGCCGGCCCGGGCTGGTCGCGACCCCGGCAGGGGCCCAGCTCCGCTGCCGTGAGAACTTGGGGTCGCGGCCCTTGGACTCCAGGTGGGCCAGGTTGATCCCGGTGTCGACGATCGCCACCGGCACCCGGTAGCCGTCCATGCCGGCGTCGGCCAGGGCCTTGACGCCGAGCTGGGCGGCCACCTCCTGGTCGCCGCCGACCGCCGGGTCGCCCGGGCAGACAAGGCAGGTGGAGATGACCGGGTCGGAGAACACCCCCACCACCTCGGGCCGGGCGGTGGCCTCGGCGACGGCGGCCCGCTGGCGCTCGGGGTCGTCGGGCACACTCCCCCTGACCAGGTAGGTGGCCTGCTCGGGGGCCGTCGAGAAGCTGACCGCGGGCGAGTAGAGATAGGGGCTCGCCCCCGGCTCGTCGGCCTGGGGGGTCGGCACCTGCACCGGGTTGTAGGCCGGGTCGATGATCAGCCCGGGGACCGGGGCGGCGGTGGTGGCGGCGAAGGACGGCATCGCCTCCCCGCGCAGGGTGGCGGCGTGCACCGCCGGCGACGACCGGAACTGGACGAGAACGCGCATGGGCTTCCCCTTCCCCGCGGCGGGCGGTCCTGTCGCACGCTAGGACGGCAACCCAAGCCCGTCAACGGTTCTGGGTGGCCCCGGTGGCGCGCAGGGCGGCGCAGTCGCCGCGTCCCGGCGGGTCGGGCAGCGTCCCCGCCAGCGCCTCGACGACCAGCCCGAGGGCCAGCGGGTCGGTGACCAGCCCGCCGTGGCCGAGGCGGGAGGCGGCGCACACGTCCTGAACCCGGATGTTGGCCGCGCCATCCAGGACCGCCGTGGCCGGCGGGGTGACTGTCCCGTCCAGTGCCGTCCAGATGCTGAAGAACTCTGGCCCCGGAGGCGTCTCGTCGCCCCGGTTCAGCCCGGCCAGCAGCGACGACCCGGGAGCGAGCTGGCAGACGCTGGTCGCGCACAGGCTGGGGTCGAGCGCGGCCGCCGCCCCGGCCAGCTCGGTGCCGTGGTTGGGCGTGCCCAGCAGCACCACCCGGCGGGCCCGCAGGGCTCGGGCCGGGTCGGCCAGCAGCAACCGGACCACCAGCCCGCCGGCCGAGAAGCCGACCAGGTCGACCCGGGCCGCTCCGGTCCGGTCGACCGCCGTCCCCAGCGCCAGGGCCGAGGCCCGCAGGTCGCCGGTGCCCCGGTCGGGCAGGTCGACCACCACCACCCGGCGCC
>DATENJ010000134.1:0-3873 GCA_035275125.1 Actinomycetes bacterium
TGCCTGCCGACGCACGCCACGATCGGCGTGTTCGCGCCGGTGCTGCTCGTGCTGCTGCGCTTCTCGCAGGGCATCGGCGTCGGCGGCGAGTGGGGCGGCGCGGTGCTGATGTCGGTCGAGCACGCCCCCAAGGGCCGGCGCGGCTTCTTCGGGAGCTGGCCGCAGATGGGCGTGCCCGCCGGGCTGTTCCTGTCGACGGTGGTCTTCCTGATCGTCCAGCAGACCACCTCCGACGCGGCCTTCCTTTCCTGGGGCTGGCGGATCCCGTTCCTGCTCAGCGTGGTCCTGATCGGGATCGGCCTGTTCGTGCGGCTGCGACTGTATGAGTCGCCCGCCTTCCAGCGGGTCAAGGAGACCAAGACCGAGGCGCCCATGCCGCTGCTGGACGTGCTGCGCAAGTACCCGCGCGAGGTCCTGCTGGCCATGGGCATGCGGATCGCCGAGAACGGGATCTTCTACATCCTGACGGTCTGGGTGCTGGTGTACGGCAACGAGCACCTGGAACTGGCCAAGAGCACCATGCTCTGGGGCGTGGTCATCGCCGCCCTGATCGGGCTGGCCGCCATCCCGGCGTACGGGGCCCTGTCGGACCGGGTCGGCCGGCGGCCGCTGTACCTCGCCGGGGCGGCGTTCTCGCTGGTGTTCGCCTTCCCGTTCTTCTGGATGGTCAACACCAAGACGTCGATCCTCATCTGGCTGGCGATTGTCCTTGGCGTCAACATCGGCCACGACCTCATGTACGGGCCGCAGGCGGCGTTCTTCGCCGAGCTGTTCGGGACCAGGGTCCGCTACAGCGGCGCCTCGCTCGGCTACCAGCTCGCCTCGGTGTTCGCCGGCGGCTTCGCGCCACTGGTCGCCGCCGCCCTGCTGCAGGCGTGGGGCTGGCAGGCCGTGGCCGTCTACATGGCCGTGATGGCGTTGATCACGGTGGTCGCCACCTTGCTGGCCACCGAGACCTACCAGAGCGACATCGACGCCGACGACGCCCGCGAACGGGAACTTGTCGGCGCGGGCAGTCCAGCGAGCTAACAACAGCACTGCACAGCGCCCCCGACTGGCAGCTCGGGGGCGCTGTGCGCTCGCCTGCTCAGGCGACAGGAACCGCCGCCTGTGACGCTTCAGGTCAACGGCGTTGTTCCCGGCGGACGTCGGCCCGGCGACCGAGGACCTCGTCCAGTCCGGTGGCGGGGACGGTGGGGAACCGGTCCCGGATGGCGGCCACGTCGACGGTCATGTCGGTGGTGTTCATGACGACCGCGGCCTGGGCCTGGCGGGCGAACACCGGGGAGACGGGCCGGGCCAGCAGCGACATCGCGCGCAGCATCGGCAGCGGGATGTGCCTGGTGCGGCCTGGTCTGCCGCTCATGGCGATGAGCCGCTCGGCCAGCTGGGTGAAGGTGAGGTTCTCCGGGCCGGCGACCTCCACGACCTGGCCGCGCAGCGACCGGTCGTGGACGGCCAGGTCGACCACGGCGGCGACGTCGTCGGCGGAGACGAAGTTGACGGGGTTGCGCCCAGGGCCGAACACCAGGGCCTGGGCCTTGTCAGGAAGTCTGGCGCCGACGATCCCGATCCAGGTCTCCAGGTAGGCCGTGGGCCGGATGACCGTCCACGGCAGACCGGCTGCCTGCAGTGCCTGCTCGGCGGCGTACTTGGCCCGGTGCAGCGACATGGGATGGTCCGGGGCCGCGCCCAGCACCGACACCAGCACCAAGTGCCCAACCCCGGCGGCGGCCGCCGCCTGGATGAGGCCTCGGTTGGCGTCGCGATCGATCGCCTCGGGGCTGGGCCGGCCCGGGCCCGCGAACCCGTGGACCGCCGAGACCACCGTCGCGCAACCCCGCACCGCCGCCGCCATCGTGGCCGGGTCGCGCAGGTCACCGGCGAGGGTCTGGACCGTGCCGGGCAGGTGCGCCGTCCGGGTCGGGTCGCGGGTGAGCACCCGCACGTCCTGGCCCCGGTCGACGAGCAGCCGGACCACCTGGGTGCCCAGCGTGCCGCTCCCTCCGGCCACCAGGATCATGACCTCGCCTCCTCGACCTGGGCGGTGGCGGTGCCCACCACCCGCCTGGTGTGGGCATCGACGTCGCCGCTGGCCTCCTCGACCGGCTCGAGATAGAACCGCACCCAGGCCAGGCGGCCCTCGGCGACGCCAAAGATCGACACGCCCCGCATCAGGAACGCGGCCCCGTCGTCCCGGGTGCCGGAGATGTCCCACTCGGTCCACACCACGTCGCCGTCCACGGCCATCCGCGGCAGCTTGGCCTGGAGATCCGGCACGCCGGCGAAGATCTGGCTCCAGTTCTGGCGCACCTGGGCACTGCCCTCGAAGCCCCGCTGCGGATGGGCCGGCCACTCGTTGACGTAGTCGTCGGCGAAGCAGGCCACCATCGCCTCCAGGTCGTGGGCGTTGATCGCGGCCAGCAGCCGCTCCACCACGACCGCCGGGCCCCCTCGGTCCATCACGACCCCCCGAATCTGTTACACTTCACGGTAACCGATACAGGAGCATGGAACGAATCGATGGCCACTGTCAAGCCAAAACGTCGCTACGACTCCAGCGGCCGCCAGGCCCAGGCCCGCCGCAACCGGCAGGTCATCCTCGACGCCGCCCAGCGGCACTTCCTGGAGGGCGGCTACGTCGCCACCACCATCGCCGCGATCGCCGCCGAGGCCGGCGTCTCGGTCGAGACCATCTACAAGGCGTTCGGCGGCAAGCCGGGACTGGTCCGCGCCATCTACGACCGCGGCCTGGCCGGCCAGCAACCGGTCCCGGCCTACCAGCGCGCCGACGAGATGCGGGAGCGCGAGACCGACCCGCGGGCGATCATGCGCAACTGGGGCACGATCGCCAGCGAGGTCTCCTCGGTCGTGTCGCCAATCGCGCGCCTGGTCCGCGCCGCCGCGGCCAGCGACCGCGACATGGCGGCCCTGCTTCGTGCCAGCAACGCCGCCCGCGAGCAGCGCGCCCGCCACCACGCCCGCTTCCTCAAGCGGCGCGGCTACCTGCGCGAGGGTGTCAGCCTGGCCCAGGCGACCGACATCCTGTGGACCTGCACCTCCGATGAGCTGTACGACCTGCTGGTCGCCCAGCGCGGCTGGTCGGCGCCCCAGTACGGGCGCTTCCTCGCCGACTACATGATCGCTACGCTGCTCCCCCCGGCCCAGTGAGCGACGCCGGAACCGGTTTGCGCAGGGCGTAGAGGACCGGCACGAGCCGGCCAAGGACGATCTGCAGTCGCCAGGCGGAGAACCCCAGGGCACGCTGGTACCAGACCGATCCAAGGACGGCCTCGGCGTGGTCGCGGTTGCGGGTGAGCCGGGCGATCTCGAGCAGGTCCTGGATCAGGTAGCCGGGATCGTGCTCCAGCTGGTACTCGGACCATTCGCTGGCGATCCGTTCGCGCCGGAGCACCTCGAACCCGGCCGCGGCGATTGCCACCTCGACCGTCGGCTGGTCCATGCTCGCCGGCGAGTTCCCCAGCCCCTGGACCAGCAGGGCCCGGTCGCCGGGGGGGAGCTGGTCGGTGGTGAAGACCGCATAGAGCACCATCCCGCCGCCGGGCCGCAGCACCCGGGCACACTCGCCGAGCATCCGCCCACAGTCGCCGATACAGGACAGGACATCGCGGCACCACACCAGGTCGCAGGTGCTGTCGGCGACCGGGAGGGCCTCCAGGTCGCCCTGGACGAGGGCGACCTGGGCGCCGAGGCCGGCCGCGGCCGCCGCGGCCATGGCGTTGGGCAGCCAGGCCGGGACCAGGTCGACGCCCAGCACCCGGCAGCCGTAGCGCCGGACCAGGGCGATGGCGTGGGTGGCGTCGCGGCAGCCGGCCTCAAGGACCAGCTGGCCGTCGGCCAGGCCCAGCCAGC
>DATENJ010000135.1:0-12541 GCA_035275125.1 Actinomycetes bacterium
GTCAGGCGGGTCCCGGCCTGGTCGAGCCGGGACGCGGCCTCCTCCATGCCGGCCCACGGGTCGGGCCCGGCCAGCCGGTCGGCGATGGTGGCCAGGGTGTGGCCGCCGGGGACGAAGTCGTCGAGCTCCGACCAGTCGAGCGGTACCGAGACGGGCGCCCCGGGCAGGGCCCGGACGGCGTAGGGGGCGGCCATTGTCTGGGCGTAGCCGTTGCGCCCGATGTCCAGGTACAGCCGGTCGTGCCGCTTGGCGATGCGCCCCTCGGTGGTGAAGTCGTCGGGGTGGCGGGTCGCCAGGGCCTCGGCCACGGCGATGCTGAACACCTTGACGGTGTCGGTGTCGGCCACCGGGACCAGCGGCACGACCACGTGCAGGCCGCGCGACCCGCTGGACTTGAGGAACGGGGCCAGCCCGAGCTCCTCCAGCAGGTCACGCAGGCTGGCCGCGGCCAGCCGCAGGACCGCCAGGTCCTCGGACGCCGGGTCGAGGTCGAAGACCATCTGGTCGGGGTGGTGGATGTCGGGGGCGCGACTCAGCCACACGTGCGGGGTGACGCAGCCCTGGTTGGCCAGGTAGGCGAGGTCGTCGGCGGTCCGGCAGACGGCGTAGGTGACCTCCTCGCGGACGGTGGCCTGGCGGGTACGGCGGTTGGGCGCGGTCACCCGCTCGATCCAGTCCGGGAAGTGCCGGCCGACCTGCTTCTGGAGGAAGCCGCCGCGGCCGATCCCGTCCGGGAACCGCTGCAGGGTGACCGGGCGCCCGCTGATCAGGGGGACCATCCTCGGGGCGACCGTCCGGTAGTAGGCGACCAGGTCGCCCTTGGTGATGCCGTCGGCCGGGAACAGCACCTTCTCCGGGTGGCTGATCGGGACCCGGTCGCTCAAGGTGGCGGCGCCCTAGAGGACGACGGTGCTGACGACCAGGGGCGGGCCATCCCCGGCGGCCGCCGGAGGGGCGTTGAAGCGCAGCTCCAGCACCTCGGTGCCCGGCGGCGGGGCCGGCACGAAGGTGTGCTGGTGGCTCCGCACCATGCCGAAGGCCGGGGCGGAGCTGACCCAGTTCGTGTACCTGGTGCCGGCCCGGTCGGACACCTCGCAGCGGCCAAGGACCGCCGGCCGGGGCAGGTCGCCCGCCGGCTCCGGGGTGGCGTAGACGATCGCGTAGCGCAGGTCGAACCAGTCCGACCAGATCTCCAGCGACAGCAGGACCAGCAGGTCGCCCGATGGCAGCGGGTGCTCGCTGACCAGCGGGAGGACCCGCTCCAGCTGGGCCCCGGCCGGCGGCTCCCAGGCCGGCGCTCCCCGGTCGGCCGGGAGCGGCTCGGGGTCGGCCCCGGCCGAGTACACCGAGACCACCGCCTCCCTGAGCTCCAGGAGGCCGGCCCCGAGGTCCTCGAGGGCCCTGGCGGCAACCCCGTCGCCCTCCCGGGCCAGCCCCAGCAGCAGGTGCTCGGTGCCGACCCGGTCCTGCTCGAGCTCCCTGGCCTCGCGGGCGGCCAGCCCGAACACGAGTGTGGCGGGCTTGGTCATCGGCAGGTGGTGGCCGGCCTCCAGGGCGTCGTCGGTGGCCGGCCGCTCGCCCCTCCCCGGACCGGCGCTCTGCTCGACCCGCCGCCGCAGCGCCTCGACCTCGACCCCCCGCTCCCCAAGGATGGCGGTGGCAAGGCACTCCTGGTCGCGCAGCAGGGCCAGCAGCAGATGCTCGGTCCCGATCCGGTCGTGGCCGAGCCGTCCGGCCTCCCCCTGGGCATGGAGCACCGCCTGCTGGGCGCACTCGGTGACCCGCATCGGTGACACCTCCCCGGTCGTGTCGCCACAGCATATCCCGCCAAGGGGACGCTTCCGAAGGGCCAGCTCGTTGCTCGGGGACGGACCGGGTCGGTAGCCTGCTGGCGTGTCCAGCCCACGTCCCTGGCCCCTGCCGACGGGAACGGTGACGCTGGTGTTCACCGACATCGAGGGCTCGACCCGGCTGCTGCGGTCGCTCGGCGACGACTACGGGACGGTGCTGCGGGCGCACCGGGCGATCGTGCGTGCGGCGGTGGCCCTCGAACCGGCCAGCGCCGCCCTCGGCCGCGACGTGCTCGCCGTCGCCGCCGACGACCTCGCCGGGGGCCGGGCCATGACCTTCGACCAGGTGCTCGACTACGCCGCCGCCTGGGCCGGTCAACGGAGCGGCGGAACGACCTGACCGGCCGGCGGACCGAACGACCGGCCGCGGTCAGCCGGTGGGCCGGGTGGCGACCAGGGTGAGGACGTCGTAGGTGGCGACCTTCTCGGCGTCCTGGTTCTCGACGGCGACGTCCCAGCGGACCTCGCCGTAGTCCTCGCCGTCTCTGGCCGTCTTCTGCTTGCAGGTCAGCGACACCGTCAGGGTGTCGCCGGGGTACACCGGCTTGAGGAAGCGCAGCCGCTCCAGGCCGTAGTTGGCCAGGCACGGGCCCGGATCGGGGTCCACGAACAGCCCGGCGGCCGCCGACACGACGAAGTAGCCGTGGGCCACCCGGCCGTCGAAGAACGGGTTGGCCTTGGCCGCGGCCTCGTCCATGTGGGCGTAGAAGCGGTCGCCGGAGAGGTCGGCGAACCGCTCGATGTCCTCGAGGGTCACCGTCCGGGACGGGGTCCGCAGGGTCTCGCCGACGCGCAGCTCCTCGAAGTGGCGGCGGAACGGGTGGGTGGCGTCGCCGGTCGTTGGGGCGCCCGGCGTCCACCTGCCGGTGACGGCGGTGACCATCGCCGGGGATGCCGAGATGCTGGTGACCTGCATGAGGTGCAGGACCGCGCGGATCCCGCCCAGCTCCTCGCCGCCCCCGGCCCGGCCGGGCCCCCCGTGGACCAGGTGGGGCAGTGGGGCGCCGTGGCCGGTCGACTCGCCGGCGTTGTCGCGGTCGAGGACCAGCAGGCGGCCGTGGTAGGGGGCGAGGCCAGCAACGACCTGGCGGGCGAAGCCGGGGTCGTGGGTGACCACCGACCCGACCAGGCTCCCCCGGCCGAGGGCGGCCAGCTCGACCGCGTGGCCGGCGTCCCGGTAGCCGAGCACGGCGGTGACGGGCCCGAACGCCTCAACGGAGTGGAGCACCGGCGCCTCGGGCGAGGAGGCCCGCAGCACCGTCGGGGCCAGGAAGGCGCCCCGGTCGGGGTCGCCCGAGGTCAGCTCGAGCTTGCCCTGGCCGCCAAGGACGACCTCGGCGCCCCGGCCGAGCCGGGCGACCGCCGCCTCGACCTCGGCCAGCTGCTCACGGCTGACCAGCGGGCCCATGGTGGTGGCGGGGTCCCGCGGGTCGCCGACCCGGACCTCGGCCAGCCGCTCGGAGAGCGCGTCCACGACCGCGCCGGCCTGGTCGGCCGGGACCAGCGAGCGGCGGATGGCGGTGCACTTCTGCCCCGTCTTCTGGGTCAGCTCCCGGACCACCTCGCCCACGAACAGGTCGAACTCCTCGGTGCCGGGGGCGGCGTCGGGGCCGAGGATCGAGCAGTTGAGCGAGTCGGCCTCGGCGTTGAAGCGGACCGCCTCCCCGATCACGGTCGGGTGGCCGCGCAGGCGCCTGGCCGTGACCGCCGACCCGGTGAAGGCGATGGTGTCCTGCCCGGTCAGGTGGTCGAGCAGGTCGCCGACGCCACCGCACAGCAGCTGGATCGACCCCGGCGGTAGCGCGCCCGACTCGACCATGTGCCGGAAGGCCAGCTCGGTGACGTACGCGGTCTGGGTGGCCGGCTTGACGATCGCCGGGATGCCGGCGAGCACGGCCGGGGCCAGCTTCTCCAGCATCCCCCAGACGGGGAAGTTGAAGGCGTCGATGAACACCGCCACACCCGGCCGGGAGCTGTAGACGTGCTGGCCGACGAAGGTCCCACCCCGGCCGAGCGGCTCCGGCTGCCCGTCGACGTAGAGGACGTCGTTGGGCAGCTCGCGCCGCCCCTTGCTGGAGTACACGAACAGGGCCCCGATCCCCCCGTCGACGTCCACCACGGCGTCGCCGACGGTGGCCCCGGTCCTGGCCGACTGCTCGTACAGGCCGTCGCGGCGCTCACGCAGGTAGACGGCCAGCCGCTTCAGCGCGGCCGCCCGCTGGTGGAAGGTCAGCTCCCGCAGCCCGGGCCCTCCGACCCGGCGGGCGTGCTCGACCATCGCGGCCACGTCCACGCCGGTGCTCGACACCCGACCCACCGGCTCCCCGGTGGACGCGTCGAGCACGACCACGCCCTCGTCGTTCGCGGTGTGCCAGGCGTCACGGACATAGGAGCTGACCATCGCCGTCATCTTCAGCCCTCCCCGGACGCGCCGGCGTCGTCGAGCACGGTGAACAGGGTGAGCTGCATCCCGTCGGGGGCCCGAACCCGGACGTTGCGGTGCCGCCACGGGGTGACCACCGGCTCGGCCAGCGCCTCGGCACCCCCGGCGACCAGCCGCCGGGCCGCCTCGGCCGAGTCCGCCACCTCGAGGGCCACCCGGACCGGCCCGGCGACCCGGGACCCGACCTCGACCCGGTCGACCAGCTCGGCCTGCCGCACCGAGAGCAGCTCGAGGGTGGCCCGCCCGGCATCCAGCACGACCCCGCTGCCGTCGGGCCCCTCGAACGACTCGACCACCGGCAGGCCGAGGCCGTCCCGGTAGAAGGCGACCGCCTGGTCGTAGTCCTCGACCGTCAACGCCAGCCGCAGCTCGCGAACCGCACTCTGGCCCATAGGGGGTCCTCTCGTTCGACCTCGTTGTCGGACGGCCAGGGTACTGCGGGACCGGGCGGCGGGCGGTTGACCCCGGCCGGGGTGTCGAGGATCCTTGGCCGATGGCCGTCCAGCTCAACCACACCATCGTGCGCGTCCGCGACAAGCGGGAGTCCGCCACCTTCCTGGCCGAGCTCCTCGGGGTCGGGCCCCCCGTCGCCTTCGGGCCGTTCCTGGTCGTGGAGGTGGACAACGACGTCTCCCTTGACTTCGCCGACGACCACGGCCCGGTGCACCCCCAGCACTACGCCTTCCTGGTCGCCGAGGACGAGTTCGACCAGATCTTCGGCCGCATCCGCGAACGGGACCTCCCCTACTGGGCCGACCCGGGACGGCGGCGACCCGGCCAGATCAACACCAACGACGGCGGCCGCGGCGTCTACTGGGAGGACCCGAGCGGCCACTTCCTGGAGATCATCACCCGCCCCTACGGCAGCGGGTCCTGAGCGTCGTCGCCAGGTGCTCCTACGACGCCACCGAGGCGTCGGCCCACAGCTCGACCCCGGCCAGGCGCTGGGGAGCGCGGCCGATCAGGTCGCTGAGGAACTCGGCCATGACTCGGCGGTGCGGCATCGGGCCGAGGACCACCGAACGGACATGCCATCTGGCGAAGTCCCGGGCAATCTGGCGGCGCATCGCCGGGGTCAGGTCGGGCGGGCGCCCACCCTGCTGGATCCGGTCGAGGGCCAGCGAGGTGGCGCTCGGCGGCGCCTCGCGGACCGCGTCGCCGTCGGGCCCGGGGCCGACGAAGTAGCCACCGGGCATCTTGAACCACATGCCGGCTTCGGCCTGCCACAGCATGGCCTGGTTGTCCCGGCCCTTCTGGGGAAACGGGACAACCAGGGCGACCCTGTCCTGCGGGAGCGTGGTCACCGCCGCACCGGTGAAGAACGGCGGCGTTGCCACGGGCGCGGACGTGAGGGGCGCCGACGGGACCAGGAAGGCGAGCGCCAGGACGGCGGCGACGACGGCCAGGACGCGCCGCCGCGTGCCACCGGCCCACAGCTCCTCCAGCGCCACCGCCAGCAGCAGCCCGGCGAACAGGGCGGTGAACAGGGCGAGGCGCCCGGGCACCATGTGCCACAGCACCGGCAGCGACTCGACCGCCGCCCAGGGCAGCGGTACGAGGGTGACGAGTCCGCCGACCCGTAGCCGCGACCCGAGCGAGAGGACCATGCAGACCACCAGCATGGCCGCGCCGACCCGCACCACCGGGCTCCGCCGCCGGGCCGCGACCAGGGCGACCACGAGCAGCAGGGGGATGCCCAGGTAGGTCTCCCTGCTGCCGGCGAACTGGTCCCCGAGGCGGACGGCCGCCTCGGGGGCGATCGCCAGCAGCCGGCTCGGCGTGGCCAGGGCGAGCAGGTCGCTGGAACCGCGCACCTCCTCGGTGAGGTCGGCGTGGACCCGCGCTGGCCCGGCGATCTGCGCCCGCAGCGGCAACATGACCAGCACCTCGAACACGACCACGCTCACGGCCAGGGCGGTGGCGGCGTCGCGCCCCTTGTCCCGCAGCGCGTGCCGGTTGGCCGCCACCAGCAGGACGACCAGGACCAGGCCGAGCAGGACCATCCCGGCGAACATTTCGGCGCCGGTCAGCAGCTGGGCGGCCGCGACCGCGCCGAGGCCCACCCCGAGCCAGACCGGCGAGCGGCGCTGGCGGTCCAGGATCTCGTCGAGCAGGACGAACAGCCATGGCAGGAGGAAGATCAGGATCAGGTTGGGGTGGTGGGAGTGGCCGACCATCGCCGGCGAGAAGCCGTAGACCAGCCCGCCGCAGGCGGCCGCGCCGTGGCTGGGCACGTAGCGATGGATCGCGAGATAGGCACTCCAGGCCGAGAGGCCGTAGGCGAGGGTGACGAGCACGTTGAAGGTCAGCACCGGGCCGAAGAGCAGGGTCAGCGGCGACAGCAGCAGGCCAGGCAGCGGCATCCAGGTGTTCCACATGAGGTTGATGCCGTCGGGGTGGTTGAGATAGTCGCTGGCGAAGGGCGAGATGTGGCGCCCGGCCGCGAACGGCGTCCAGCGCAGGAACCAGGCGAACAGCCCTGGGTCGCCGACGCCGCCCCCGAAGGTCCGGGTCGCCGGCGAGGTCCAGATGGACCCGAGCAGCAGCCCGGCCAGCCCAAGGAACGCCAGCAGCACGAGCAGCTGGACGCGGACGGCCTGTACCCGGCCGGTAAGGCCGGCCAGGGACCAGCGCCCGGCCAGGGGCGCGGGTAGGGCGACCAGCCCTTCCGTCAGTCCGAATGTGCCAACTTTTCGCACTTCGCACGCCCATTACGGGTTGTTCCGGCTTCTGGTGGATGTTACGCTTTCCGCCGAACCAGCAGTGCGATCGGTCGGATGGAATTTACCCTCGGTATTCATCATCGGGGAACCTTGTGCTGCCGTCCCCTGGCCGTAATACAGGGGGCGTCCGCAAATCCGGCCTGTCTGGCCTGGGGGATGCACGGCTCCCCGCCGTCCACGTAGTCGGAGCCGAGGGAGGTCGAGCTGGCGGCCCGAGTCCGGTTGCGCACGCCTCCCGGGGAACCTCCGACGAGCAAGGAGCTCGCTCATGGCACTGATGTTCAAGACCGTCACGGTGACGATCCCGCAGACCACCGGGCCGCTGACGATCAACCAGGACGTGTCCTTCGGGAGAAGGATCCGGGACCGGAACGCCGAGGTCGCGCTCAAGGCGTTCAAGCTGGACTACGTCGGCGGGCCACGGGACGGTGACATCGCGCAGGCCGGCGTGAGCCTCGAGAACGTCGGCGACGAGGCCGTGGAATTCAAGATCAAGGCCAACTATTCCGCCGCCACCTATACCGGCGAGATTTCCGTGCTGGTAATTGCCGACCTCGTCGAGGAGCGGGTGCTCAACAGCTAGCCCGGGGCACGTTCCCGCGCACGCAGGCGCCGGCGGTCATCCTGCCGGCGCCTGCGCCGCCATGGGTGGCCGGCCCGCACCAGGGGCGGGCTGCCGAGCGCTCCCCTCTGTCAGGTGGCCGGCGAACCGGCCGGCTGGAGGGTGGTGATGGCGGCGGCCAGGGTGGACAGCGCCTCCGCGGTCCATGGGCTGGAGGTGAGCACGACCATGTGCTCGATGCCGAGGGCGGCCGCGGCCGCGCAGCGGCCGGCGAACGCTTCGCTGGACTCCCCGGCCTCCAGGCGGGTGCTGAGCGTCTTCTCGATCTGCTCGTAGGGGCGGCCGAGGTCGGCACAGTGCCGGGACAGGACGTCCAGCTTGCGCCGGACGGTGCGGCCGCCGTCGGGGATGTCGAACAAGTTGCAGGCGTCGGCGTACTGGGCGACCAGGCGCAAGGTCTTGCGTTCGCCGGTGCCGCCGATCAGGACGCGCGGCCGAGGCCGCTGGATGGGCGGCGGGCTGCCGACGGGCCGCCCCAGGCGGTAGTGCCTGCCCTCGAACGGGGCATCGTCCCCGGCCCACATCTGGGCCGCGATCCGCAGGGTCTCCTCCAGCCGCTGGAACCGCTCGGCGACCGGGGGCAGCGGGAGGCCCATGGCCTCAGCCTCCTCGCCGTGGTAGCCGGCGCCCAGCCCCAGCCAGGCCCGTCCACCTGAGAGCACGTCAAGGGTGGTGACGGCCTTGACCAGCAGGGCCGGCGGCCGGAAGGTCACCCCGCTCACCATGGTGCCGAGCCGCACCCGCTCGGTCTGGGCGGCCAGGAACCCCAGCGTGGTGTAGGCCTCCAGCATCTCGGTGTCCTCGGGCGGGACCGTCGGGTCGGCCTGGAGCAGGTGGTCGACGACCCAGACGGTGTCCACGCCCGCCTGGTCGGCCGTACGGACCACCCGGGCGAGCTCCGGCCCGAGCCGGTCCGGTCCACCCGGCCAGGAGTAGTTCGTCACCGCGATGCTGACGCGCATTCCGGCTCCATCGGTTGCGGTCATGACGGCGCACCGGCGGGCTGGAGGAGACCGATGTGGACGTTGGCGACCAGCCAGCGGTCCTCGGGACGGACGGCGACCAGGGTGAGCCGGAACCGGCCGGAGTTGTCGCCGCCCTGAAAGCTCGTCTCCTGGGCCAGGACCCCGATCACGACCGCCGCGGCGCCGAAGTCGCGCACCCGCGCGTCCTCCACCGCGAAGGCGCGGTTCTCCAGGCCGTTGCCGAAGCGGGCCAGCCACTGCTCGCGACTCAGCACGAACCCCACGGGGCCCACACCGTGGAAGTCGTCGGCGAGGACCTCGTCGAGGAGCCCTGGGTCGTTCCGCTGCTCGGCCTCGGTCCAGCGTCGGACGAGGTCGAGGATCTCGGTCGAGGCTGTCATCGGTCCTCCTTGGAGACGTCCCCCGCTCGCTTCTCTTCTAGTGACTCTAAATCTAGAGTAACACTAACTTTCATGTTACTCCACCCTCACGGGGACACGCAGCCTGGGCCACAATGGCGGGTCGATCCACGGGAGGCCCTCATGACCGACCAGCTCGAGAAGGCCAGGCGGTTCCTGGCCCTGCACCGTGGCGAGCAACCGCTGCTGCTGCCCAACCCATGGGACCGAGGGTCGGCCGTGCTGCTGGCGTCGATGGGCTTCCAGGCCCTGGCCACGACCAGCAGCGGGTTCGCGGCGACCCTTGGCCGGGCCGACGGGCGGGTGACCCGCGACGAAGCCGTCGAGCATGCCGCATCGATCGTCCAGGCGACGGACCTGCCGGTGAGCGCCGACCTCGAAGCCGGCTTCGCCCACGAGCCGGCCGGCGTGGCCGAGACGGTGACGCTGGCCACGGCCGCCGGGCTCGCCGGGTGCTCGATCGAGGACTTCACCGGCGACGCCGACGACCCCATCTACGACGCCGGGCTGGCCGCGGCCAGGGTCGAGGCGGCGGCCGCGGCCGCGCACAGGGGGCCGGTCCACCTGGTGCTCACCGCCCGGGCCGAGAACTACCTGCACGACCGTCCCGACCTGGCCGATACGATCGCCCGCCTCCAGGCCTATCAGGAGGCCGGCGCCGACGTGCTCTATGCGCCCGGCCTGACCCGCCTCGACGACATCCGCCGGGTCGTCTCGTCCCTTGACCGACCGGTCAACGTGCTGGCCCGGCCGGGGGTCCCGGCGGTGGCGGAGCTGGCCGCGGTCGGGGTCGCCCGGGTCTCGGTCGGTGGAGGGTTCGCCTTCGCCGCCCTCGGGGCGGTCGTGGAGGCGGCCACCGAGCTACGCGACGCTGGGACCTACACCTACTGGGAGCGCACCGCCACCGGCGCCAAGGGCGCCGCCTCGGCGTTCACGGCCTAGGGGGTCAGCGCCGCCGGCTCCTCCTTCGCGAGCTGGTCGAGGTCGACGTCCGGGCTCCGGGCCAGGCGGCTCGGCCACCAGATCCAGCGGCCGACGTCGAGGTTCAGCGCGGTGACCAGCACCGAGCGGACCACGAAGGTGTCGAGAAGCACCCCGAAGGCGACCGCGAAGCCGATCTCGGTGACGAACACCAGCGGCAGGGTGCCGAGGGCGGCGAACGTCCCCGCCAGGACAATGCCTGCGGAGGTGATCACGCCGCCGGTGGCGGCAAGGCCGATCAGCGCCCCCCGCCTGGTGCCGTGGCGTCTGCTCTCCTCGTGGACCCGGGTCATGAGGAAGATGTTGTAGTCGGTGCCGAGGGCGACCAGGAACACAAAGGTCCACAGGGGGAACGATGGGTCGGCCCCGGCGAAGCCGAAGATGTGGTCGAAGGCAAGGGTGCTCACGCCGAGGGCGGCCGCGAACGACAGCACCACGGTGGCGACCAGCAGCAGCGGGGCGACGATCGCCCGCAGCACCAGTCCCAGGATGATGGTCACCACGACCAGCACCAGCGGCACGACCAGGTTCCGGTCGTGGCGAGAGGCGCGCAGGATGTCGAGGTTGACGGCGCTGCCCCCGCCGACCTTGGCGTCGGCGCCGTCGATCGCGTGCACAGTGGAGCGAAGCCGGTCGACCAGGTCATAGGAGGCCTGGCTGTCGGCGCTGCTGGTCAGCGTCCCCTCCAGGTAGGCGTACCCGCCCTTGCTCACTGGCGGGGTGACGGCGGTCACGCCGGGGGTCCCTGAAAGGGCGGCCTGGAGCTGGGCGGCGGCCTCGGCCCTGCCGACAACCTGGACCGGGTTGCCGGCGCCGGCCGCGAAGTGGCGGGCGAGCACCTCCTCGCCGATCACCGCCTCGGGCTTGGTGCGGAAGGAGTCCTTGCTCTGCAGGCCGTTGGCGTCCAGTCCCGTCACCCCGAAGGCCAGCGCGCCCAGCACCAGGGCGGTCACCACCCAGACGATCCGGGGCCGGCGGGCCAGGCGCTGCCCGATCCGCGCCCACATGCCCCGCTCGGTCGGCTCGGCGGAGCCAACGGTGGGCCGCAGCGGCCAGAACACCCAGCGGCCGAAGATGACCAGCAGCGCTGGCAGCAGGGTGATCATCACGCACAGACCGACCGCGACCCCGATCGCCATGACCGGGCCGAGGCTGCGGGTCGAGCTCAGCTCGGCCACCAGCAGGCACAGCAGGCTCAGGATCACCGTGGCGCCGCTGGCGATGATCGCCGGCGCGGCCCGGCCCAGCGCCACCGCCATGGCCTCGTGCCGGTCGGTATGGCGGCGCAGCTCCTCGCGGTAGCGGGCCGTCAGCAGCAGGGCATAGTCGGTCCCGGCCCCGAACACGAGCACGGTCAGGATGAACGCGCTCTGGCCGTTGACGGTCAGGCCACCGTTCCTGGCCAGCAGGTAGATCACCGCCTGGGCGGCCGTCAGGGCGATGAACACACAGCTCAGCGGGAGCAGCCACAGCACCGGGCTGCGGTAGGTGACCAGCAGGATGACGATCACGATCACGGCCGTGATGTACAGGAGGGTGGAGTCGAAGCCGGAGAACACGTTGGCGAAGTCGGCGAAGTAGCCGGCCGGCCCGGTCACATACACCCCGAGCCCGCCGGTGTCGGCCTCGGCGATAGACCGCAGGTCCTTGATCCTCGGGGTGAGCTCCTCCCAGCCGTTGCCCTCCTCGGCCACCTTGATCGGCACCACCACCTGGAGGGCCTGGCCGTCCTCGGAGGGGATCGGGCCCACCACCTTGCCGGTGACGTCCTCGACGCCGGCGAACCGCTCGACGTCGGCGGCGACCTTGGCCTGGTCGGCCGGGGTGATGGAACCGCCCTGGCGCTCGTAGACCACGAGCGCCGGGAAGATGTCACTGGGCGTGAACTGCTTGGCCAGCTCGACCACCTGGGTCGACTCGGCGTTGTGGGGCAGCCAGGCCGACGCGTCGTTCTGCTGGGCGCTGTTCAGCTTGCCGGCCAGCGGCCCGGCGACCGCGACCACCGCGATCCAGAAGACCAGCACCATCCACTTGGTCCAACGCCCGCAGGGAAGACTCGCGAGCCGTCGTGCTACGTTCATCAAACCCCCAGTTGTCACAGCGCACACCGCCGACCACGATCCACCGGTGACCCTCAGCAGGTCAACCGAAATCCTAGATCCCTGGTCCGACATCGTGGCGTCATCATGGTTGCGCTGGGATGACGGAGGTGACGCGCTCGCGGAACAGCTCCAGTTGCCGGACCTCGTCGCCCAGCGGCCAGACGAAGATCCGTCGCGCGCCCGCATGCACGTAGGCGGCGAGCCGCTTGGCGCACACCTCCGCAGGGCCGATCAGCAGGGGGGCTGCGCGCAACTCCTCGGCCGGGCGGTGCAGCATCGGCGCCAGCACGTCGCCGATCATCCGCTCTGCCTGGCCAGCGTCCTCGGTGACGTGCAGCCAGGTCGTGGCGATCGCGCTCGGGAACGACTCCGGCGTCCTGCCGAGGCGCCGTCGCTCCTCGGCGAGCCGGTCCAGGCCCTCGCGGAACCGGTCGGG
>DATENJ010000136.1:0-11058 GCA_035275125.1 Actinomycetes bacterium
ACCGGCAGGCCCCTCGGCCCGGCCGCGTTCCTCGCCGGCCTGGCCGCGTGACCCGGACGGCCGGGGCTTCCGCGCGCCCCCTTGACCGGGGCGGGCTGGTGCTGTGCCTGGTCTCGGCGGCCGGGTTCGGCAGCCTGGCCATCTTCGGCAAGCAGGCCTACGCCGGCGGGCTCGGTGTGGTCGGGGTCCTGGTCCTGCGGTTCGTGGTGGCCGCCCCGCTGCTGATCGGCCTGGCCCTGGTGGCCAGGCGGCGCCTGCGCCTGGGCTGGCCCACCGCGCTGCGGCTGCTGGCGCTGGGCGGGATCGGCTACGCGATCCAGGCGACCCTGTTCTTCAACGCCCTGACCCGCATCCCGGCCGGGACGGCGGCGCTGCTCCTGTACCTGTACCCGGCCCTGGTCACCGCCGGGGCGGTCGCCCTCGGCCGCTCCCGCCTGGACAGGGCGACGGTCGCCGGCCTGGCGCTCAGCCTGGCCGGCATCGTGCTCGTGCTCGGGCTGCCCGGCGAGCGCCTCGACGGCATCGGGGTCGCCCTCGGCCTGGCCTCGGCCTGCTGGTACACCGTCTACATCCTGGTCGGGGAGTACCTGCTGCGCGGCGTCGACCCGCTGGCCGCCAGCGCCTATGTCACCTCGGGGGCGGCCTGCTCGTTCCTCGCCGCCGCG
The DNA here is from genome assembly GCA_035275125.1 of Actinomycetes bacterium. Lineage (GTDB taxonomy): Bacteria > Actinomycetota > CALGFH01 > CALGFH01 > CALGFH01 > CALGFH01. Next base: position 666 of record DATENJ010000136.1, read on the forward strand.
GTCGTGGTCGGCGGGCGTGGCCTTGACGGGGCGGCGCCGTCCGCGTATGCCGCCGCGGCGGCCATGGCCGTCGTCGGCACCGCCGTGGCCATCGCCACCTTCCTGGCCGGCATGGCCAGGGTCGGGTCGGCGTGGGCGTCCATCGCGTCGTCGTTCGAGCCGGTGTTCACCGTCGCCCTCGGCGTGGCCGTGCTCGGCGATCGGCTCGGTCCGGGCAAGGTGGCCGGCGGGCTGGCCGTCGTCGCCGGCGCGGTGCTCCTTCCGCTGCTCGGCGGGGCCAGGGAACCGGTAGGATCGGGCCTGCACCCGGAGTACACGCCCACGAGGGGGTCAACCCGAAGATGACCTACGTCATCACCGAGCCCTGCATCGACGTCAAGGACAAGTCCTGCATCGAGGAGTGTCCGGTCGACTGCATCTACGAGGGCGACCGCATGCTCTACATCCACCCTGACGAGTGCGTGGACTGCGGCGCCTGCGAGCCCGTCTGCCCGGTGGAAGCCATCTTCTACGAGGACGACGTGCCCGCCCAGTGGAAGGACTTCACGGCCACCAACTCGGCCTTCTTCACCGAGGGCGACGACCCGCTCGGCTCGCCCGGCGGGGCGGCCAAGGTCGGCCCGCTGGTCCGCGACACCGACTACGTCGCCAACTACACGCCGACCGAGTAGCGCCTCCCGCAACGAGCCGTGGCCCCGGGGATCGCCCGGGGCCACGGTCGTTCTGGGAGCGGCTAGTGGACCGGGTGGTAGGCCCGGCGCGAGCCGCGGATCAGGAGCCCGCCGGCCGCTAGGAGCACCAGCCCAAGGCCGAGCAGCAGCGGCGCGTGCGACCCGGTGAAGGCGAGGGTGTCCTCCGGCTTGCAGGGGGCGGTGAAGCGGCTGTGGGCCGCCACCACGAGCACGTTGCCGGTGTCCTGCTTCCACACCGTCGACTCGAGCGTCGGGTGCTCGCCCAGGTCCATCGGGATCTTCTTGTTGAAGGCCCCGTTGGCGTCGGTCTGGACGGAGAACTGGTTGGTCGTCTGCTGGCCGGTCTTGACGTCGACCACGCCGACCCGGACCTGCTCGTTCGCCGGCAGACCCTTGCCGGTCACGATGAGCTCGGTGCACTTGGTGCAGGTGAGCACGAGGGTCTCGGCGGCCCTGGCGGCCGGAACCGTCAGGATGAGGAGCCCGGCAAGCACCAGCAGGAGCTTGGCGAGCGTCTTGCTACGCATCAAGGCGATGCCTCCCTACGGCAGGCCTGGCTGGCGATGGTGTAGTCCCTCAGCGCCAGGAACAGGCGTTCGTCACGGACATTGCGGTTCAGACGGGAGATGACCTCGTCCCCCAGCTCGGCGGTCTCCACGCACTGCTCGGGCACGCTGACCACGGTCTGCGGTGGCAGCGGCTTGGCCGTGGTCGTAGGCACGACCGACGTCGTGGGGCTCGCCACCGCCGGGGGCGGGGAGTCCGAGCCGCCCGGCGCGAGCGCCCAGCCCAATGCGGTGCCCACCAGCAGGAGCGCCACCGCGGCGGCCACCAGCCGCCAGCTGGGACGCCGCCGCTCGACCGCCGGCGCTGGCGGAAGCACAGGCGGTGGCGCCTTGCCTCCGTGCTCGTCCGTCTCCGTCGGCTCGAACAGGGAGCCCATGCGGGCGCCCATCTCGGCGAAGCTGCGACGGATCTCCTCCAGCTCCTGCTGCTGGCGTTGCTGCTCGTCGCGGTCGGTGGCCATGCGTTCCCTCCCCCCAAGGCATGGACCGAGCACTCCGGCGGCGGACAGGCGCCCTGGAGACGACCGGATGAGGTCATGGACCGGTCAGGACCGTACTGCCTTGCGAGCGGGAGGTTACAACGTTCACGCAGGAACCCTGCAAATCGGCAGACCTACGTGGTTCTCGGGCTTCCTCCGCTGGTCTGGACAACTGGGAGGATCCGCGGGGCCGCCCGGTCGCCGGTCAGCTCGACCGGCCAGCGGCCACGGGAGCGGGCGGCCAGCTTGGCCATCAGGGCCAATGCCGCCGGATCGTCCTCGCCTGGCCGGACGGTGATCACCCCGGCCGCGGTCGCCTCGCCCATCCAGTCCTCGCCGCGCTGGGTGCGGACCACGGCCAGGGTCCAGCCGTCGCGCTGGCCCAGGCCGCCGGTGGCGATGTCGGCATGCTCGGCCGCGAAGTCGGGGCACAGCTTGCAGCCCTCGCGGGTCGCCTGCTGCAGCTGCTTCAGGGGGATCTCGACCTGCTCACCGGTGGAGCGCCGCCACAGCTGGAACCTGCCCTTGATGTTCACCTTGGCGATGTCGTCGAGCGGGACGCCGTAGTCCTCGGTGATCACCTGGCGCAGGCCGTCGTAGCCGAACGACTTGGAGCAGAGCAGCCCCAGGGTGATCTCGATCCGGCGGGCGTACTTGTTGACCCGACGGGCCTGGAGGGTGCCGTTGATCGAGGCCTGGCAGCTCATGCCGACCAGGGCCAGGCGCTTGAGCCCGCGCTGCTCGGCCTCCTTCATGGCCAGAGGGTTGGCCGCGTAGGTGTAGCGCGACCCGGCGGCCTCGAGCACCTCGTCACGGGTGGTGGCCAGGAACGGCTCGCCGTCCCAGCGCCGGACCGACGACAGCCGCGAGGTGAGGGCGCCCTCGATCCGGCCCGTCTCCAGCCCCCACACCAGCAGGGCCGTCACCAGCCCACCGTCCTGCCCGGCGGCCAGCAGCGCCGGGTCGGTCGCCCGGGCCAGGAACACCCCCCGGCGGATCCCGGTGACCTCCTCGGGCTCCCGGACCCGCCCGAACAGGGCCTGGTCGCACTCGACCTCCCAGTCCCGGAAGCGCGGGCAGGCCCTGGTGCAGATGTCGCAGCCGCGCTGGCCGTGGACGCAGTCGTCGGCCGCGGTCGAGAGCTCGACGTTGAACGGGTGGTAGGTCTCGGTGTGGTCGTACTCCAGCACGTCCCGGGGGCAGGCCATCACGCAGGCCGCGCACCCGGTGCACAGGTTGGTCGCCACCACCTCGTGGAACAGCTCCCGCCACTGGGCCCTGTTCCCATCCGACCCCGCCATCGTGCCTCCGGTCCTGGTGCCACCTTTGTCCCAGGCTATTCCCTGCTTCGTCACATTGTGACGAGTACCTAAGCAGTAGTACGCATATCCGAATTTGCCCTGTTGGGAAGCCCCTTGGTTGGGCAGAAGGAGCCGGTCCCGCAATGGTGGGGCGTACCTGGAGAGGAGATGGCGATGCGTCCGTATGAGCGCCCGACGCTGACCGCGGCGGGCTCGTTCAAGAAGATGACCGGACTCGGTGGTTCTGGCCCAAAGGACACGCTGGGCAAGCACCAGTCGCTCTGACCTCCGCCCGACGATCCGGGTGGCGCCTTTGGGACCGCCACCCGGATTCTGCTCTGCACAAGAGGTGCTCTCCCTGGTGAGGTTTGCCAGCTTCCGCGCTGTGCCGTCCTGGTTCGTCGTCCTCGAGGACCACGACTCGGCGCGCCCGGTCGTCGACCTGCTGGAGGCCCAAGCCAGCTCGGTGGTCAGCCACTCGAGCGGTAGACCGTGGCTGCTGGGGTCCTGGCCCGACGGGACGATGACCGTCGGGCAGGCCGGGACGATCAGGCTCGCCTTGCTCGGCCAGCACGCCACCACGGCCGGCCAGCTCGCCGACGTCGCCGCTCGGGTGCGGGAGGTCGGCGACGTCGACCGGTTGGCGGCGTCGCTGGCCGGGAGTTCTCACCTGGTCGCCTCCGTCGACGGACAGGTGCGGGTTCAGGGGACCGTGACCGGGGTCCGGCGGGTGTTCTCGGCCAACGTCGGTGGCGCCGCTGTGGCCACGGACCGGGCCGACGTCCTGGCCAGCCTGCTGAACGCTCGGCCCGACGAGCAGCGACTGGCGCTGCATCTGCTGCAGCCACACATCCTCTACCCCTTGGCCGGGCAGCCGCTCTGGCGGGAGGTCGACGTCGTCCCGACCGACCACTACCTGGTGCTCGACGGGGCCGGGCGGCGCCAGCACATCCGCTTCTGGGTGCCGCCGGACCCGGTGGTGCCCATGGCCGAGGGGGCGTCGGCGCTGCGGGAGGCGCTTTCGGCGGCGGTCGCCCTTCGCACCACGGAACACAAGCTGGTCAGTTGCGACCTCGGCGGACTGGACTCGACATCGATCTGCAGCCTCGCCGCCGGCGGGCAGGCCGAGCTGGTGGCCTACACCGCCGCCAGCCCCGACCCCCTGGCCGACGACGTCGTCTGGGCGTCCCGGACGGTGGCCGGGCTGGGCAATGTCGAGCACCACGTCATCCCGGCCGACGAGATGCCCCTTCCCTACCAGGGCATCCTGGCCATGGATGACCGGCTCGACGAGCCGTTCAGCGCCGCTGTCGAGCGGGAACGGTTCCTGGTCACAGCCAGGCGGGCCGCCGCCCGCGGCTCGCGGTTGCACCTGGTCGGGTTCGGTGGGGACGAGCTGCTGTACGGCTCCCTGGCCCACCTCCATTCGCTGCTACGGTCCAACCCCAGGATTGCCCTGGGACACCTGCGTGGGTTCGCGGCCAAGTACCGCTGGCCCCGCGGCCGGATGCTGCGTCAGCTCTCGGACACCACCCCGTACCCGGTGTGGCTGGCCCGCGTCGCCGACACCCTCACCGCCCCACCGCCTCCGATGCAAGAGCCGCTGCTCGACTGGGGGTTCGCGCCCCGGCTGCCGCCCTGGACGACGCCCGCCGCCGTCCATGGGGTGGGAGACCTGATCCGCGCCGAGGCCTCCACCGCCGAGCCTCTGGCGAACGGACGCGGCCAGCACCGGGAACTGGAGGGGATGCGGTTCCTGTCCCGGATCACCGGCCAGCTCGAGCAGATGACGGCCCAGCTGGGGGTCACCCTCGCCGCCCCTTACTACGACGACCGGGTGGTCGAGGCGGGCCTGGCCGTGCGACCCCAGGACCGAATCACCCCCTGGCGCTACAAGCCGCTGATCCTGGAGGCGATGCGCGGCATCGTCCCCGATGAGAGCCTGGCCCGTCAGACCAAGGCCAACGGCTCGGGCGATTCCGACCCGGGGCTGCGACGGCACCGGGCCGAGCTGCTGGCGCTCTGGGAGGACTCCCGGCTGGGCCGTCTCGGCCTGATCGACGCCGCCGCCCTACGCGAGCTGTGCGCCGGCCCACTCCCGCCAGGGTGGGAGTTCGGCGGGCTCGACCAGACGGTGGCCTGTGAGCTGTGGCTGCGGTCGCTGGAGCGGGCGACCGTGCCGAGCTGAGGAGGGAACAACAACGATGACGTTCAGCCTGCGCGACGGCGTCGCCGCCGCCGACACCGACTACGGCACCACGTTGCTGGACGAGGACAGCGGCCAGTACTGGACGCTCAACCCGACCGCCGCCCTGGCCCTTCGGACACTGCTGGACGGCGGGACCGCGGCACAGGCCGTGCAGGCGCTTACCGAGCAGTATGCGGTGGACGCCGCCACCGCCAGCCGGGACGTCGAGGCCCTCGTCGGCGAGATGCACGCGGCCGGCCTTGTGCGAGAGCGGCCGGCGTCATGAGCATGCCCGAAGCCGTCTTCCATCAGCCACGATCGGTCCCCTTGCCGCGCAGGCTCGTCGTCCACCTGGCCGTGGGCGGTGCCCGGCTGCTCGCAACCCGGTCCCCACGGCGCATCCGCGCGGTGCTGGGCTGGCTGCGCCGAGGCGCCCGGCCGGCCACCTTCGACCGGGCCAAGGCGGCCCGTGACGACGTGGTGGCGGTGAGCCTGGCCTGCGCGGGCCGGGAGGGGTGCCTGGCCAGGTCGCTGGCCACTGTGCTGCTCTGCCGGCTGCGCGGCCAGTGGCCGACCTGGTGCGTCGGGGCGCGGCGGCTGCCTCCCTTCGGCGCCCACGCCTGGGTCGAGGCAGACGGGGTCATGGTCGGTGAGGACTATCCGCCGGACTACTTCCGCGCCATGTTCCGCGTGCCCTGACCCATGGCCGTGACCTCGGACGCCACACACGGCGACCCGCCGGCCGACATCCTGCCGCGCCGGCGGGCCCGGGCCCGGCCCGCCTGGCGTCTGCTGCTCGCCCACATCAGCCCCCACCGATGGACGCTGCTGGCAGGGGGACTCCTCGGCTTCCTCGGCGGCCTGGCCGCGCTCGCCCAGCCGATGGTCGCCAAGCTGGCCGTCGACGGCCTCGGACAGCAGCGGTCCCTGGTCGGGCCGGTGGCGCTGCTCACCGCCCTGGCGGTCGGCGGCGCGCTGCTGAGCGCCGCCAGCACCTACCTGCTGGGACGCGCCGCCGAGAGCGTCGTGCTGACCGCCCGGTCCGGGCTGGTCTCCAGGGTGCTGCGGCTGCGGGTGGGTGCACTCGATCACCTGAACCCGGGCGACCTGCTGTCACGGGTGACCTCCGACACCACCCTGTTGCGCAGCGTTGGTAGCTACGGGCTGGTCCATTCGGTCAACGCGACTTTCCTGCTGGTCGGCTCGGTGGTGCTGATGGGCATGCTGGACGCCGTCCTGCTCGGGGTGACGTTGGCCGTCCTCGCCCTCAACGGGCTGGCGGTCCTGATAGTGGTGCCCCGGATCCGGCGGGCCACCGAGCGGTCGCAGGCCGCCGTCGGCCGGATCGGCTCGGAGCTGGAGCGGGCTCTCGGCGGGCTGCGGACCGTCAAGGCCAGCGGCGCCGAGGCGGAGGAGATCGCCACCGTCGACCGGGCGGCCCGCCGGGCCTGGCGGCGCGGGGTCGAGGTGGCCGGCTGGACGGCCCTGATGGAGGCCTCCGCCGGGCTCGCCGTCCAGATGTCGTTCCTGGCCGTCCTGGGCGTCGGTGGCGTCCGGGTGGCCAGCGGGGCGCTGCCGGTGTCCTCGCTGATCGCCTTCCTGCTCTACCTGTTCCTCCTCTCCGACCCCATCAGCACGCTGGTCAACGGCGCGACCCAGCTCCAGGCCGGGCTGGCCGCCGTAGTCCGGATGCGCGAGCTGGAGGAACTGCCCACCGAGGCGACCACCGCCGCGATGGCGCCGTCCTCCGCGCGCCGGGCGGCCTCGCTGTCGTTCACCAACGTGTGGTTCCGGTACCGCTCCACCAAGGACAGCCCCTGGGTGCACCGAGATCTCAGCTTCGAGCTCCCGCCCGGCGGGATGACCGCGATTGTCGGGCCGTCAGGGACCGGCAAGTCGACCATCTTCGCGCTCCTGGAGCGCTACTACGAGCCCCAGAGCGGCACCGTCGCGGTGGACGGCCGGGACACCAGGGACTGGCCGCTGCCAGAGCTACGGGCTGTCATCGGCTACTGCGAGCAGGACGCTCCCGTCCTCGCTGGCACGCTGCGGGGGAACCTCTCCCTGGCCGCCCCCGACGCCACCCAGGAGGACCTCGAGGCCGTGCTCACCCTCACCGGCCTGGACGACCTGGTCGAGCGGCTGCCCTCGGAGCTGGACACGCCGGTCGGCCACCGCGGCACCACCCTGTCCGGCGGCCAGCGGCAGCGGATCGCCATCGCCCGGGCCCTTCTCCGCCGCCCCCGGATTCTTCTCCTGGACGAGGCCACCTCGCAGCTCGACGCCGTCAACGAGATGGCGCTGCGCGCCCTGATGGAGGCGGTGGCGCTCACCACCACCGTCCTGGTGGTCGCCCACCGCCTGTCCACCGTCACCAGCGCCGACCGCATCCTGGTCATGGAGGGGGGACAGGTCCGCGCCGTCGGGACCCACGACGAGCTGGTGCGGACCGACGACCTGTACCAGCGGCTGGCCGCCACCCAGCTCCTTGTCGCCGAGGCCTGAGCCATATGGGCACCTGCGGCTCATACGGTCGATTGACGCATCAACGAGCGGATTTGCCGATCGGGGAGCTTTGTGATGAACTCCCGCACCGGCCTCACCTGGACCTCGTGGCGGCCGCCCGTTCGTACACCGGGACAACAGCCACTGAGGAAGGTGATGCACGTGAAGCCGAAGCTGGCGACGACCCTGCTCATCGCGGCCGCCCTGGCCTTGGCGACCCTCACCGGAGTGGCCACAACGGCCCGCCCGGCGATGGCGGCGAACGGCCCCGGCACCAGCTGGCCGATCGTCGGGGCCGGCCCCAACGAGGCCACCGACAACGCCATCCTGCGGTGGGACGAGCGCCTGCTCGAGACCATCCGGGCGAACCCCAAGATCACCGGCCCGACCGTGACCGCCCGGGCCATCGGCATCCTCCACACCGCCACCTACGACGCCTGGGCGGCCTACGACGCGACCGCGGTCGACACCCGCCAGCGACTGCGCACCGACCCGGCCCTGCGCCGCCCGGTTCCTGAGCGGACCACCGAGAACAAGAGCAAGGCGATCAGCTACGCGGCCTACCGGGTACTGCTCAACCTGTTCCCGTTCAACGCCAGCACCTACAGCGGCTACATGAGCACCCTGCACTATGACCCGGCCGACACCTCCACCGACCCGACGACCCCCCAGGGCGTCGGCAACGCGGCCGCGCAGGCGATCCTCACCTTCCGCGCCACCGACGGGTCCAACCAGACGCTCCGCACCAGCGACAACGTGGTGATCTACCCCAACAACACCAGCTACCAGCCGGTGAACAAGTGGAACGAGGTGGTCGACCCCACCAGGTGGCAGCCGCTGTGCGTGCCCACCGCCGTCGGTCTGCCACCCGTGCCGGCGGACGGCAACTGCAGCGCTCCGAACTACGCGATCCAGAACCCGGCCAGCCCACAGTGGGAGAACATCGCCCCCTTCGGGCCCCTGGACCCGGTGACCCACTACCCGCCACAGTTCCAGCTCCCCGGGCCGCCGACCGGCACGGCCGACATCGACCAGGAGCTGAAGGACAGCTCCAACCTCAGCGAGACCCAGAAGGCCAAGGCCGACTACTGGGCCGACGGCCCGAAGTCGGAGTTCCCGCCCGGCCACGAGGCGGTGTTCGCCCAGGCCCTGTCGCGCATGCGCAAGAACACCCTCGACCAGGATGTCAAGCTGTTCTTCGTGCTCGGCGGCGCGGAGATGGACGCCAGCATCTCGGCCTGGGCGGCCAAGTACCAGTACGACTCGGTGCGGCCGATCACCGCCATCCGCAGCCGCTACAACAACAAGACGGTCAACTCCTGGCTGGGCCCGGGCAAGGGCTACGGTTCGGTCCTCGGCCAGAACTGGATGCCCTACCAGGAGCCGACTGTGGTCACCCCGCCGTTCCCCGAATACGTGTCCGGCCACAGCACCTTCAGCGCCGCCGGCCGCACCGTCATCCTCCAGTTCTACGGCAACAACGACGCCTTCAACGCCAAGGTGGTCATCAAGGCCGGCAGCTCCAAGATCGAGCCAGGCATCGCCCCGGCCAAGGACGTCACCGTCACCTGGAAGACCCTAAGTGACGCGGCCGACGACGCCGGCTGGTCGCGGCGCTGGGGTGGCATCCATTTCGTGAGCGGCGACCAGCAGGGCCGGACACTCGGCAGGCTGATTGGCTACAACAACTGGAACAAGGCTCAGACCTACTTCAACGGCACCGCCACCGCCACCGCCTGACGCACGCCGCGCGTCCGGGCCGCCGGCCGGGTAACGTGAGGCCGTGAAGGTCTCCCGATCAGGCCCTGGCCGGCGCCCGGCGGCGCTGCGGTCGACCCTGACCGCGGTCGGGGTCGCCCTGGCCGCATCGGCGCTGGGCAGCGCCCTGTTCACCGTCGCCCTCCACGACTCGGTCGGGTCGGGTCTGGTCACCTTCGCCATGTTCGGCGGCCTGGCCGCGCTCAGCGCCGGCGTGCTCGCCTGGGAGCTGGCCTCGCTGCGGGTCTGCCCACGCTGCGGCTTCGAGAACTCGGCCATGGCCGCCTGCGCCAGCTGCGGCTACGACGTCCGCGAACGGCCCCGCTTCGCCTGTAGCGAGGGGCACCGGGTCGCGTTCGAGCCCGGCATGTGCGACTGCGGCCGCCGCCTGCTGGCCCTGCGCCCGGTGCCGGTGGCCAAGCACGCGATGCGCGCCGCCTGGCTCGCCCTCGCCTTCTTCCTCCTGGTCCTGGTCGTGGCCCTGCTGGCCTCGGGGATCGGCTCCTAGGGCGTCGCCTTGCCGGCGTTGCCGGCACCGCGGCGGGCCAGCTCCCCGGACACGACCCGCCTGGCCGTGGTGCTGTCGCCGGACTTCTCGCCGGTCACGAAGGCGTCCTCGCCGGCCTTGAGCTCGGCGCTCGGGGCGGGCTCGTTACGGAACCCGAAGCGGGTGTCGCCGTCGAGCTTGAAGGAGGTCTCGACCCCGTCGGAGCTCTTCACGGTGATGGCGTCCTTGGAGAGGGCTGTGACCGTTCCGTGGGCCATGACCAGGGTCTTGACGCCCTCCTGGGTCTGCACGGTGACCTCGCCGTGGAGCACCCGGCGGCCCAGCGCGTGCCGCCAGCCACCCCCGCGGGCCAGCGCCCCGGCCCGCGCCCTTGCCTTGTCCTTGCCGGCGCCCACG
>DATENJ010000137.1:0-2291 GCA_035275125.1 Actinomycetes bacterium
TGTCGTCGTCGCCGGTCAGCCACAGCCCGCCGGCCACGGCGGCCACGACCACGACCAGCCCCAGCGAACCGTAGGTCAGCAGCGCCCGCCGCCGGCGGGCCCGCTGCCGCTCGGCCTCCCGCCGGGCCCGCAGCCGGTCCAGCTCCCGCTTGCGCGTCTGCTTCGACATCGAGTCCCTTCCCGCTCCTTGTGAAGCCCCGAGTCTATCGATAACCCAAGGTGAGGGCGGCACCCCTTCCGGTAGCATGCGGCCCATGCTCGTGACCGGATTTCCCGCCGGGACCTTCCAGACGAACTGCTGGCTGGTCGCCACCGCCCCGGGCTCGGAGGCGCTCGTCGTCGACCCCGGCCAGGACGCCCTGGCCGGCATCGACGAGCTGTGCGCCCGCCACCGCCTCAAGCCGGTGGCCGCCCTGCTCACCCACGGCCACCTCGACCACGTCTGGACGGTGGCCCCGCTGGCCGGCGCCCGCGACATCCCGGCCTTCATCCACCCGGCCGACCGGCACCTGCTTACCGACCCCCTGGCCGGCTTCGGCCCCGAGTCCAGGGCCGCCTTCGGCGGGCTGGAGCTCCAGGAGCCGGACGACGTCCGCGAGCTGGCCGACGGCCAGGTGGTGGAGCTGGCCGGGCTGCGGCTGGTTGTCGACCACACCCCGGGGCACACGCGCGGCCACGTCACCTTCCGCTCGGCCGCCGAGGGCGGCCAGCCGCCCCAGCTGCTGGCCGGGGACCTGGTGTTCGCCGGCTCGATCGGCCGCACCGACCTGCCCGGCGGGTCGACCCCGGAGATGCTGGCCTCGCTGGCCTCCCGGTTCCTGACCCTCGAGGACGACACGGTGGTGCTGCCCGGCCACGGCCCCACCACCACCGTCGGCCGGGAACGGGCCACCAACCCGTTCCTGGCCGGGCTCGACCCGGTAGGCCGGGCGTGAGCCGGTTCGAGGCCCCCAAGGGCACCTTCGACCAGCTGCCGCCGGCCTCGGGATCGAGAGCCGAGGTCGAGCGGATCATGCTCGAGCAGGCCCGGCTGGCCGGCTACCAGCCCATCGAGACGCCCATCTTCGAGGACACGGCCGTGTTCGCCCGTGGGGTCGGCGAGGCCACCGACGTCGTCCAGAAGGAGATGTACACCTTCACCGACAAGGGGGGTCGCTCCCTCACCCTGCGCCCGGAGCTGACCGCCGGGATCGTCAGGGCGCTGATCGAGCACGGCCGGCTGACCACCGGCCTGACCAAGGTCGTCTGCTCCGGCCCCCAGTTCCGCTACGAACGGCCCCAGGCCGGCCGCCAGCGCCAGTTCTCCCAGGTCGACATCGAGGCCATGGGCTCCAACGACCCGGCCATCGACGCCGACGTGGTCCTGGTCGGCCACGAGGTCTTCCGGCGCCTGGAGATCCCGGTCACCCTGCTGCTGACCAGCCTCGGCGACCCGGTCTGCCGCCCCGCCTACCGCGACGCCCTGCTCGGCTTCCTGCACCGGCTCGGCGACCAGCTCCCGCCCGAGGCCAGGGCGCGCGCCGAGCAGAACCCGCTGCGGGTCCTCGACATGAAGGATCCACGGGTCCGGGAGCTGACCGCCGACGCGCCGCTGCTGCGCGACTTCCTCTGCAACGCCTGCAAGGCCCACGACCAGGCGGTCCAGGAGCTGCTGGCCGGCGCCGGGGTCGAGTGGGTCGAGGCGCCCCGGCTGGTCCGCGGCCTCGACTACTACGTCCGCACCACCTTCGAGTGGCAGGCCGAGTCGCTGGACGCGGCCCAGAACGCGCTGGGCGGCGGCGGCCGCTACGACGGCCTGTCCGAGGCCCTCGGCGGCCCCCAGGCACCCGGCATCGGCTGGGCCATCGGCCTCGACCGCACCATGCTCGCCCTCGAGCAGGCCGGCCGCGTCCCCCCCGACCCCTGGCGCCTCGACGCCCTGGTCCTGCCGCTGGTCCCGGCGGCCAAGGTGCCCGCCCAGGTCCTTGTCCGCGACCTGCGCCGCGCCGGCCTGGTCGCCGACCTGCCGTATGCCGACCGCACCCTCAACGGCCACATGAAGGCGGCCGCCAAGGCCGGCGCCCGGACCGTGGTCATCCTGGGCGAACAGGAGCTGGCCGCCGGCCGGGCCGCGGTCCGCGACATGGCCGCCCGCGACCAGCAGGCCGTCCCCCTCGAGGAGGTGGTGGCCCGCGTGCGGCGGGTCGCCGCCGGAGGCATCCCATGACCCGTCCACTGCTCGGCGCCATGCGGACCCACGCCTGCGGGAGCCTGCGGGCCGCCGACGCCGGGACCGAGGTGCGGCTGGCCGG
>DATENJ010000138.1:0-3286 GCA_035275125.1 Actinomycetes bacterium
GCTCCAGCGCGTCCGCCAGCGCAACCCGCGGGCCGACACCGCCGCCGTCGGGCGGGCCTTCGAGCTGGCCAGGGAGCGGCACGCCGGGCGGCGCCGGGCCTCGGGCGTTCCCTATCTGGCCCACCCGCTGGGGGTGGCCACGGTCGTGGCCGACCTGGGCCTCGACGCCGTTTCGGTCGAGGCCGCCCTGCTGCACGACGCCCTCTCCGAGGGCCTGGTCAGCCTGGAGGAGATCGGCACCCAGTTCGGCCCGGAGGTGGCCAAGATCTCCGACGGGCTGGTCAAGCTGGACCGGATCGGGTTCGAGGGCCGGGAGGCGGCCCAGGCCGAGATCATCCGCAAGATGGTCATCGCCATGGCCCGCGACATCCGGGTCCTGGTGATCAAGCTGGCCGACCGCCTCCACAACATGCGCGACGTCGGCTACCTGGACCGCGAGGCCCAGGAGGGCAAGGCCCGCGAGGTCCTGGAGATCTACGCCCCGCTGGCCAACCGGCTCGGCATCCACCAGATCAAGTGGGAGCTGGAGGACCTGGCCTTCGCCACCCTGTACCCGTTGCGGTACGAGGAGATCGCCCGCATGACGGCCGAGCGCCAGCCGGCCCGCGAGCAGTACGTCACCGAGGTCATCGACCAGGTGAACGCCCAGCTCAAGCTGGTGAAGCTGCGGGCCTCGGTGAGCGGGCGGCCCAAGCACTACTACTCCATCTACGAGAAGATGGTGGTGCGGGGCAAGGAGTTCACCGACATCTTCGATCTGGTCGGCGTGCGCATCCTGGTCGACTCGATCAAGGACTGCTACGCCGCCCTCGGGCAGGTCCATGCCGTCTGGAAGCCGGTCCCTGGCCGGTTCAAGGACTACATCGCCATGCCCAAGTTCAACCTCTACCAGTCGCTGCACACCACCGTGGTCGGGCCCCAGGGCAAGCCGCTGGAGATCCAGATCCGGACCAAGGCCATGCACCGCACCGCCGAGTACGGGGTGGCCGCCCACTGGCGCTACAAGACCAAGGACGGCAAGCCGGCCACCGAGCAGGAGATGGGCTGGCTGCGGCAGCTGATCGACTGGCAGCGCGAGCTCTCGGACCCGCGCGACTTCATCGAGAACCTCGACACCGACCTGTACGTCGACGAGGTGTTCGTGTTCACCCCCAAGGGGGACGTGATCCAGCTCCCGGCCGGGGCGACCCCGATCGACTTCGCCTACGCCGTCCACACCGAGGTCGGCCACCGCTGCGTCGGCGCCCGGGTGAACAAGCGGCTGGTGCCGCTCGAGCACGCCCTCGAGAACGGCGACAACGTCGAGATCTTCACCTCCAAGGCCCAGGACGCCGGCCCGTCGCGGGACTGGCTGGGGATCGTCAGGACCCCACGGGCCCGCAACAAGATCCGCCAGTGGTTCGCCAAGGAGCGGCGCGAGGACGCCATCGAGGCCGGCAAGGACGCGCTCGTGCGGGCCATGCGCAAGGCCGGGCTGCCGCTCCAGAAGCTGACCCAGGGCGGGGCCCTGACCGCGCTCGCCGCCGACATGCGCTTCGCCAGCCTCGAGGCGTTCTACGCGGCCGTCGGGTCGGGCCAGACCTCGGCCCAGGCCGTGGTCAGCCGCCTCCAGGCCGACCTGGGCGGCGAGGAGCAGGAGGATGACGACGACGACCTGATCCTCGAGCGGGCCGTCCGCCAGGCCCGGCCCCAGCCGGCCAGCCGGGGCGTGGTCGTCAAGGGCGTCGACGACGTCTGGGTCAAGCTGGCCCGCTGCTGCACCCCGGTGCCCCGCGACCCGATCATCGGGTTCGTCACCCGCGGCCACGGGGTCAGCGTGCACCGCGGCGACTGCCCCAACGCCGACAACCTGCGCCGCGACCAGAACCGCATCATCGAGGTCGAGTGGGACACCTCGGGCCCGAGCGTGTTCGCCGTCACCATCCAGGTCGAGGCGCTCGACCGGACCAAGCTGCTGCGCGACATCACCGAGGTCCTCTCCGACCACCACGTCAACATCATGTCGGCCAACGTCGCCACCGGCCGCGACCGGGTGGCCACCCTGCGCTTCACCTTCGAGCTGGCCGACATCTCCCACCTGGCCCACGTCCTGTCCACCGTCAAGAAGGTCGAGGGGGTCTACGACGCGTTCCGGGTCGTACCGCACGGCGGGAACGGCAACGGGGACCGCTAGGTGCGGGCGGTCGTCTCGCGGGTGGCCTGGGCCCGGGTGGTGGCCGACGGCGAGCTGACCGGGGAGATCGGCCCGGGGCTGCTGGTCCTGGTCGGGGTCACCCACGCCGACACCGAGGCCGACGCCGACTGGCTGGCCGCCAAGGTGGCCGCCCTGCGGGTGTTCGCCGACGACCAGGGCAAGATGAACCGCTCCCTGGCCGAGACCGGCGGGGCCGCGCTGGTGGTCAGCCAGTTCACCCTCTACGGCGACGCCCGCAAGGGCCGCCGCCCCTCCTACGTCGCCGCGGCCCCACCTGAGCAGGCCGCCCCGCTGGTCGAGGCCGTGGCCAAGTCCCTCGCCGGGTCGGGTATCCCGGTGGCCACCGGCCGCTTCGGCGCCGACATGCGGGTCGAGTCGGCCGGCGACGGCCCGGTCACCATCCTGCTCGACACCGCCCGCGGGCCCTAGCTCGCCTTCACGGTGAGCTTCTCGATCCAGACCGACTCCTGGGGGGTGTCGCCGTTCTGGCCGCCGACCTGGACCTTGGCGATCTTGTCGACCACGTCGCGGCCGTCGACGACCTCGCCGAAGACCGAGTAGTTGGCCTGGAGGGCCTTGGAGTTGTCGTCGAAGTTGATGAAGAACTGGCTGCCGCCCGTGTCGGGGCCGCTGTTGGCCATGGCCACCGAGTACTGCTTGTAGGCGGCCGGGCTGGAGGGCAGCTCGTCCTTGATCGCGTAGCCAGGGCCGCCCCCGCCCGTGCCCTGGGGGTCGCCGCCCTGGATGACCGCGATCCCCGCCGCCCCGCCGGGCACGATCCGATGGAACCAGGTCGAGTCGTAGAACTTCTTGCCGGCCAGGAACACGAAGTTGGCCGTGGTGATCGGCGCCTTCTTGGGGTCCAGCTTGACGGTGAAGTCGCCGCAAGAGGTCTGGAAGGTGGCCACATAGGTCCTGGCCGGGTCGACCTTGGTGGTGGGCGGCTTGCTGAAGGCCGGGCGGTCCACCTTGGGCGGGAGCTGGCCGCCGCAGGCCACCTGGGCGGGGGCGGTCGGCGCCCCGGCCCTGGCGTCGTCGAACTGGGAGGCCGGGGCGGTGGTGGTGGCCCCGGCGACGGTGGTCGCGGTCGCC
>DATENJ010000139.1:0-2480 GCA_035275125.1 Actinomycetes bacterium
TCGCCGCTAGCCAGGGAACTGGCCGAGGGTGACCCGGACGGTCCGCCCGGCCCCGCCGGGGCGGGCTGCCGTCACCGTGACCGTCTGCCCGGGACGCAGCCCGGCCAGGACATCGGCCAGGACGGCCGGGTCGGGGGTGGCCGTGCCGTTGAGCTTGGTCACCAGCTCCCCGGCGCGGATCCCGGCCTTGGCGGCCGGACCGCCCGGCTGCACCTCGGTGATCAGCAGCCCCCCGCTGGTGGTGGCGGCCACCTCCACCCCCAGCCAGGCCCGATGCGAGTTGGTCACCTTGCCCTGGCTGATCAGCTGGGCGGCGACGTCCCGCACGGTGTTGCTGGGGATGGCGAACCCGATCCCGCCAGCCGCGCCGCCCCCCAGCTGCGGGTCGGTGGCGGCCAGGGTCGGGATGCCGATGACCCGGCCCTTGAGGTCGACCAGGGCCCCGCCGGAGTTACCAGGGTTGATAGGGGCGCTGGTCTGGATCACGTTGGGCAGCGCGACCCCGTTCTCCTCGTTGACGGTGCGCCCGAGGGCGCTGACGATCCCCTCGGTGACGCTGGACTGCAGCCCCAGCGGGTTGCCGATGGCCAGGGCGACATCCCCGACCTCCAGCTGGGAGGAGTCGGCGAAGCCGGCCGGGTGGAGCCCGCCGGCGTCGATGTGCAGCACGGCCAGGTCGTCGGTGGCGAAGCTGCCGACCAGCCGGGCCGGGTACTGCTTGCCGTCGGCCAGGGTGACCTGGAAGCCACTGGCTCCCTGGACCACGTGATTGTTGGTGACCACGTTGCCGTTGGCGTCAAAGACGATGCCAGAGCCCAGCCCCTGGCTGGTCTGGATGAGGACCACCGATGGGCCGACCTGCTTGACGACCTTCACGAACTGCTGCTGCAGGGCCAGTGCCGACGGCGCGACCGCGACCGCCGGAGTTGTCGCCGACGAGCTGGTGGTGCCGGCGGTGCTGGCGGAGCTCGTCGAGCAGCCGGCCAGGACCAGCGCCGCCACCAGCAGGGCCGCGGTGACGAGCGGGAGCGGCGGCGGCGTGTGCGGCTGGTCCCGGGTCGTCGCCCGGCGCCAGCGGCCGCGCAGGATCATCACGCCCAGGAGCGCGTCCAGGGCCAGCAGCCCCCAGCTGAGGATCGTGAACAGGTGCAGCTGGCCTGGCGTCACGTCAGGCGCGCGGCCGAGCTCGATCAGCGCCCACTGGACCGGGGTGGCTGTCAGCAACAGCGTCAGCCAGACCGCGATCCCCCTGGAGGCGTCCCACAGCCCGTGCAGCAACGCCACCAGCACGTACGACCCGAGGACGGCGCGGCTGAGCCGCAGCCGGCCGCGGCGGGCGGCGACACCGAACAGCGTCCCTCCAAGGATCGCCGTCCACAGCCCGTGCCCGACCGGTGTCAGGATGCCCCGCAGCACCTCGGTCTCGACCAGGTTCAGCAGCGACGGACCGCCGGCGGTGAACAGGGCGTTGAAGGCGTAGCCGGCGCTCTCGAAGGCGGCGAAGCCGAACCCGACCGCCGCCCCGAGCACGATCCCGTCGCGCATGGTGTAGCGGGGCAGCCGCCGGGCGACCAGCCACAGCGCGGCCAGTTTGGCCGCCTCCTCGATCAGCCCGACACCGACATAGGCGGGGCCGGTCGGCTGCTTGAGGAAGGCCGCCTCCAGCACCGAAGCCCCGAGCACGCCCAGCACCCCGCCGTAGACGAAGGCGGTGAAGATGCGCTGGGCGGTGACGACCTGGTCGGCGTGGCCGAAGGCGTAGGTGACGAAGGCGACCGGGACCAGGAAGCTGCCGAGCAGGATGACGGTCGGGACCAGGTTGACGTTGCTGGTGGCGAAGGTCACCAGCACCGTGGCCATCCACAGTCCAAGGCCACCCAGGAACATGTGCAGCCAGGGTCGCATGCTCCACCACCCGCTGGTCTCGGGTCTGGTCTTGATGGTGTCCGGAACCGCCTCTGGCATTGTCTGTGTCATGGCACCCCTCCTTGTGCTGACCCAAGGGTCGCGCCGCCGGCGGCCGGTGTCTCCACAGCCAGCGGCAATCTCGCCTGGTGGCTGGCTGGAATCCCGAACCGCCGCGGGCGCTTCCCCGCTGGGAGACGCTCCCGGCTGGTAGGTAGAGCGAGATTCCGGCTAGCCGGGATCGACAACGGGTGCTGGTGCTGACGACAACCGGTCCTCGGGGCGCGACCCTTGGGTCAGCCACAGGGATGAGCGGGCCCAGGAGACGGTGGACCATGCGGAGCGACCAGGAGAACCTCGACCTGTTCCGGGTGTACCTGGACGACATCGGCCGGTATCCGCTGCTCACCAAAGAGGACGAGGTCGAGCTGTCCCAGGCGATCGAGGCCGGCGACGACGCCGCCCGCCGCAAGATGATCGAGTCCAACCTGCGGCTGGTGGTGTCCATCGCCTGCCGCTTCTCGACCACCGGCCTGCCCCTCGGCGACCTGGTCCAGGAAGGCAACCTGGGCCTG
>DATENJ010000140.1:0-3112 GCA_035275125.1 Actinomycetes bacterium
TCCCCGCCGTGAAGCTCACCCGCAGCGCGGCCGCGTACTGGCGGGGGAGCGAGAAGAACCCGCAGCTCCAGCGGATCTACGGGACCGCCTGGGAGTCCAAGGACGCCCTCGCCAAGCACCTCGACCTGCTCAAGGAGGTCGAGAAGCGCGACCACCGCCGGCTCGGGGTCGAGCTGGACCTGTTCTCGTTCCCGGACGAGATCGGCTCCGGCCTAGCCGTCTTCCACCCCAAGGGCAGCACCGTCCGCCGGGTCATGGAGGAGTACTCGCGCCGCCGGCACGAGGAGGCCGGGTACCTGTTCGTGAACTCGCCGCACGTCACCAAGGAGGCGCTGTTCCAGGAGTCCGGGCACCTCGGCTGGTACGCCGAGAACATGTACCCGCCGATGGAGGGCGACGGCATCCGGTACTACGTGAAGCCCATGAACTGCCCCTTCCACATCCTCATCTACCGGTCGCGGGGCCGCAGCTACCGCGAGCTGCCGATGCCGCTGTTCGAGTTCGGCACCGTGTACCGGTACGAGAAGTCGGGGGTGCTGCACGGCCTGACCCGCGTCCGCGGGCTGACCATGGACGACGCCCACATCTTCTGCACCCCCGAGCAGCTCGAGGGGGAGCTGCGGAAGCTGCTCCGGTTCGTGCTCGACCTGCTCGCCGACTTCGGGCTCAGCGACTTCTACCTGGAGCTCTCGACCCGCGACGACGAGAAGGACAAGTTCGTCGGCTCCGAGGAGGAGTGGGCCGACGCCACCGAGGCGCTGCGACGGGCCATGGACGCCGAGGGGCTGGGCTACGTGCCCGACGAGGGCGGCGCCGCCTTCTACGGTCCCAAGATCTCGGTCCAGGGGCGCGACGCCATCGGCCGGACCTGGCAGCTGTCCACCATCCAGGTCGACTTCCAGCTCCCGCAGCGGTTCAAGCTCGAGTACCAGGCGTCCGACGGCACCAGGCAGCGGCCGATCATGGTCCACCGAGCGTTGTTCGGGTCGATCGAGCGGTTCTTCGGGATCCTGGTGGAGCACTACGCCGGGGCCTTCCCGGCCTGGCTGGCCCCGGTGCAGGTGGCGGCCATCCCCATCTCGGCCGACCAGGTCCCCTACCTCGAGGAACTGGCCGAGCGCCTGCGCGCGGAGGGCGTCCGGGTCGAGGTCTACGACTCCGACGACCGCATGCAGCGCAAGATCCGCGAGGCCCAGCGGGCAAAGGTCCCGTTCATGGTCCTGGCCGGGGAGAAGGACGTGGCCCAGCACAGCGTCTCGTTCCGCTACCGCAACGGGTCCCAGCGCAACTTCGTCCCCGTGGACGAGGCCGTGCGGCACGTCGTGGACTACATCGAGTCCCGC
This sequence comes from Actinomycetes bacterium, assembly GCA_035275125.1. GTDB lineage: Bacteria > Actinomycetota > CALGFH01 > CALGFH01 > CALGFH01 > CALGFH01. The sequence goes on from DATENJ010000140.1 coordinate 1,344, forward strand.
GACAACACCGACCCGCCGGGCCAGCCGCCCGTCACCGACGAGCCCCCCAGCCGGGTCGCCGCCAACCCTTCGGGCTGACCAGCCGACCGGTCCCCGGTCGGGCCCCGGCCGAGGTCCCCGGTCGGGCCCCGGGCGCGGCCCCGGTCCCGGTCAGGGCCCCCGGTCCCGGTCCCGGTCAGGGTCCTGGTCAGGGGCCCGGTGGCGGCTCCTGGCGAGGGTCTCCATCCCGGGGATCCCGGCCTCCTGGGGTGGGTGGGTCGGGGTCGTGGCCGTTGGTGGCGCGGGCGCGGTCGACCATGCGCTCCAGGCGGCGGATGGCCTGGAGGAGGACGGCCATGGGGACCTTGACGTGGTCGGGGACGCAGCCGGCGTGGAGGACCCGGGCGTCGTTGGTCATGAACACCACGCGGTGGTCGACCGGGCGGTCGCAGATCATGCATTTGATGCGGTGATGGACCATCGTCGAGGAGGCGATGATCGTGATCCGCCCCGCGTGGTCGTCCATGCGCGTCTCCTCGAAAGAGCCGGTACGCGCAGTTTGCCAGGCTCTTGCGGATCAGGCTCGGGGGACCGCCCCGGTCCCGGCGGTCATGGCGCGGAGGTGGGCCGCCGACGCGATCCGCTCCTCGGCGATCCGGTCGGCGACCTCGGCGGTGGGCGCCCCCTCGGCCCGGGCCCGGCGGAAGACAAGCCGCAGGGCGTCGGCCACCCCCTGGACCGACATGTCCAGCCGGTCGGGCGAGTAGCGCAGCTCGCCGGCCCCGATCACCGCGTACGGCGCGGCCGAGTTGATGACGTAGTCAGGCGCGTACAGGATTCCCCGTTCCAGCAGCCGCCGGCCGTCGGCCGCGGTGCCCAGCTGGTTGTTGGCCCCGCCGGCCACGATCCGGCAGCGCAGCCGGGGGATGGTGTGCTCGTTCAGAGTCCCGCCGATGGCGCACGGGCTGAACACGTCGCAGTCGACGTCGTAGAGAGCGTCGGGGTCCTCGAGGGTGATGTCGAGCCGGTCGGCCAGCTCCTTGGCCCGGCCGGGGTCGACGTCCGAGCCGCTCACCACGGCCCCGTTGGCCACCAGCAGCTCGGCCAGGTGCCCGCCGACCCCGCCGAGGCCCTGGATGGCCACCCGGCGCCCGGCCACGTCGGGGGTGCCGTAGACGTCGTCGAGGGCGGCGCCGATCCCGGTGAACACGCCCCGCGCGGTCAGCGGGGTCGAGTCGCCGGTGCCACCGAACCGCTGGTCGATCGCCCACACGAAGTCGGTCTCGCGGGCGATGTCGACCATCTCCTGGGCCGAGGTGCCGAGGTCGGGGCCGGTGCCGAAGCGGCCGGCGAGCAGCTGCACGAACCGCCCGAAGGACCGCAGCAGCACCCGCTTGTCGGCCGCGCCGTCCTGCTTCAGCAGCACCGCCTTGCCGCCCCCGCGGGGCAGGTCGGTGAAGGCGAACTTGTAGGTCATGCCCTTGGAGAGCCGCAGCGCGTCCTCGAGGGCGTCCTCCTCGGAGGCGTACTCCTTGTACCGGGTGCCGCCACGCGCCGGGCCGAGGGCGGTGTCGTGGATGGCGATGATCGCCCGCATCCCGGTCTGCCGGTCGAAGCAGAAGACCACCTGCTCGTGGCCGTGCTCGGCCATCCTGTCGAAGACGCCCACATCGCCCTCCTGCGCTCGCGGTCGCTTGGGCAGGGGCGGACCCGCCCAGCGTCGTTGCCGGGTCGTCGGCGGCGGGATCGCTCCGCCGCCCCTTCACGATACCCCTCGGACGCGGCGACAG
>DATENJ010000141.1:0-6806 GCA_035275125.1 Actinomycetes bacterium
AGGCGCCGAGCACCCCACCGGGCCCGCCCCCCACTACGCCCTGACCAGGTACTCCAGCACCGGGGCCAGATCCTTGTCCTCGATGCCGCCGTCAAAGCGCCTGACCACCCGGCCGTGCTCGTCGACGACCACCGTGACCGGCTGGTAGGGCACCCGGTAGGCGGCCCAGGTCCGGCCGCTCGAGTCGTTGGCCAGCGGGTAGGGGACCCCGAAGTGGCGCTGGTACTTGCGGCCCTCGCTGACGGTGTCGTTGTTCGAGACGCCGAGGAACCGGACCCGGCCGTCGTACCGCTCGGCGACCTCGTCGATGAAGTCCTGCTCGGCCCGGCACACCACACACCAGGACTCGAAGAAGTTCACCACCACCGGCTGGCCCCTCAGCTCGGCCAGGCTGATGGCGTTGCCGTCGAAGTCGGTGACCTCGATCCCCGGGGCCGGCCTTCGCTCGCCGTCCGGGACCACGCCCTTGGGAGCCCGGAGGCTGGTGTCCGGGGTGGCCTCGCTGGTGGCCGGCGCCGCGACGGCCGGAGCGGCGCTGGTCGACGGGACGGCGGCGCCCGACCCGGACGGCGGGTCGCCGGCGCATGACGCCGTCGCCATGGCCAGTACGGCGAGCAGAGCAAGGAGGGCGAAACGGTGACGCATGGCGCCGATCCTACCCGTTGCGGTTACCATGCGCGGCCGAGGGGACAGCGCCGCGCCGGAGGAGGCCCACCGCATGCGCACCTGGGGCACCGAGTTCAAGCAGTTCCTGCTTCGAGGCAACGTCGTCGACCTGGCCGTCGGCATCGTCATCGGGGCCGCGTTCGCCGCGGTCGTCCAGGCCGCCGTCGCCGACCTGCTCACCCCGCTGGTGGCGGCCATATTCGGCCAGCCCGACTTCAACGCCCTCACCTTCACCGTCAACGGCTCGACGTTCCGCTACGGCCACTTCCTGAACGTGCTGCTCGCCTTCGTCACGGTGGCCATCGTGGTGTTCTTCTTCGTGGTCAAGCCCATCAACCGGCTCATGGAGATGGCCAACCGCCGCGAGTCTCCCGACCCCAGCACCCGCAAGTGCCCCCAGTGCGTCTCCGAGATCCCGATCGACGCCCGGCGGTGCGCCTTCTGCACCTCCGAGGTGGCCCCGGTCTGAGCCCTGGTTGTCCCGATTGACAGCAGCGCAGATCGCGGCGCAATACTAGGCTCAGCAGAGCGAGGAGGAGTGACGATGGACGACGGCCTGCCCCCGCTTCCGGCCGAGTTCGACCGGCTGCAGGCGCCCTCGAGCGCCTATGCGCCCCGGCAGGTCGTCACCTACCTCTGTACCCGGGAGCACGTGGTGTCGGTGCCGTTCGCGGTCGACGCCGAGGTCCCCGAGGTCTGGGACTGCCGCTGCGGCCAACCGGCCACGAGGGTGGCGGCCGCCGACGCCTCCTGAGCTGACCAGGACACGCTTCGACCTGGTGGTGGTCGGCGCCGGGCCGGCCGGGGCCGCCGCCGCCCTTGAAGCCAAACGGCTGCGCCCACGGGCCTCGGTGGCCCTGGTCGACAAGGCCGACTTCCCACGGGACAAGGCGTGTGGCGACGGGCTCGGCCCGTACGCCGTCGACGAGCTGGAGGCCCTCGGGGCGGCCGGGGTGCTGGAGGGGTACCCGCCGATCCGGGGACTGCGGCTGCGCTCCCCCCGCGGGATGGAGGTTGCCGGCGACCCGTCCCGGCCCAACTACGTGATCCCCCGGTCGGTGCTCGACGCCCGCCTGGTCGAGGCGGCCACGGCCGCCGGGGCCGAGCTGCACCGGGCCAGCGTCCGCCACCTGGAGCAGCACGACGGGCTGGTGACGGTCGACGGCGGGCTGGCCGCCCGGGTTGTCGTCGGCGCGGACGGGGCCAACTCGACCGTCCGGCGGCTGCTCGGGGTCGCCTCCAACCCGGACCGGGCCCTGGCCATCGCCGTCCGCGGCTACGCGCCCGCCCCGGCGGGCCGCCCCGAGCAGCTGATCGCCTGGGTGGCGGAGGGCTGGCCGGCCTATGTCTGGTCGTTCCCGACCGGCACCGGGGTGGCCAACGTCGGCTACGGGCTGCTGCGCAGCCGCTTCCACGGCGACCGGGCCGAGCTGCACCGGCGGCTGCGCGACCTGCTCCCCGAGGCCGACCCCGACCCGGCCAGCCTGCGCGCCCACCACCTGCCGTTCTCGTCCTTCCGGCCGCCACCCGGGCGGGGCCGGGTCCTGCTCGCCGGCGACGCCGCCTCGCTGGTCAACCCGCTGTCGGGCGAGGGCATCTACTACGCCCTGGCCTCGGGCCGCCTGGCCGCCCGGGCGGCCCTGACCGCGCCCGAGGACCCGCTGGCCGCCTACCGGCGCCTGCTCGCCAAAGCCCTCGGCCGGCACCTGCGCCATTCCTCGGTCCTGGCCCGGGCGATCCACGCCCCGGCCGTGGCCGAGGCCGGCCTTGGCGCCGCCGCCGGGTCGCCGAGGCTGTTCGACGCCTTGGTCGAGCTCGGCCTCGGCCAGGCCAGGATCACCCCACGGCTGCTGGCAGCCCTCCCCCGGGGGCTGGTCCGGGCCCGCGCGGCTACCAGAGGAACAGGATCAGCGCCTGCAGGGTGAAGGCGTTGACCCAGTTCTCCTGGGCGCTGAACAGCCGGACGTGGTTGCTGGGGGCGCGCCTGGCCGCCTTGACGCCCTTCCACAGCAGCCAGATGACCAGCGCCTGGAGGACCACGAACAGCAGCCGGGGCAGCTGGAACGGCAGCCTGATCCCGAGCAGCGCCATGCCCCAGAGGACGAACCCGTAGATGAGCATCTTGAAGACACCCGGGTACAGGGGTCGGGTCCCCCGGCGGTAGCCAGGCGGCGGTCTGCGCATACTGGCAGTCTAGGGCCTGTGGACAACCCCCGGAACCCCGGGCTCATGCCCTCAGGACACCGCGGCCGGCTGCCGCCGGGTGAAGCTGAGCTTGTCGCCGTCGGCGTCGACGCTGATGGCGTCGCCCTCGGTCAGCTCGCCGGCGAGCAGGCGCCTGGCCAGCTCGTCGCCGATCGCCTTGGAGACCAGGCGGCGCAGCGGGCGGGCGCCGTAGGCCGGGTCGTAGCCGCGGTCGGCCAGCCAGGCCTTGGCGGCCGGGGTCAGCTCGAGGGTGAGCCGGCGGTCGGCCAGCCGGGCGGCCAGTCGGGCCACCTGGAGGTCGACGATCTGGGCCAGCTCGTCGCGGCCCAGCCGGTGGAACACCAGGATCTCGTCCAGCCGGTTGAGGAACTCGGGCTTGAACGACTCCCGGACCACGGCCATGACCCGCTCGCGGCTGACCTCCTCCGGCTCGACGATGTCGGTGAGCAGTGACGACCCGAGGTTGGAGGTCATGATCAGGACCACGTTGGAGAAGTCGACGGTGCGGCCCTGGCCGTCGGTCAGGCGGCCGTCGTCCATCACCTGGAGCAGGACGTTGAACACGTCCGGGTGGGCCTTCTCGACCTCGTCCAGCAGCACCACCGCATACGGCCGGCGCCGCACCGCCTCGGTCAGCTGGCCGCCCTCGTCGTAGCCGACGTAGCCGGGGGGCGCCCCGACCAGCCGGGCCACCGAGTGCTTCTCGCCGTACTCGCTCATGTCGATGCGGACCATGGCCCGCTCGTCGTCGAACAGCAGCGCGGCCAGGGCCCTGGCCAGCTCGGTCTTGCCGACCCCGGTGGGGCCGAGGAACAGGAAGCTGCCGATCGGGCGGCCCGGCTCGGCCAGCCCGGCCCGGGAGCGGCGGATGGCGTCGGCCACCGCCTGCACGGCGTCGTCCTGACCGACCACCCGTACGTGCAGCTCGTCCTCGAGCCGCAGCAGCTTGGCCATCTCGCCCTGGACGAGCCGGGTCACGGGGATGCCGGTCCAGGCGGACACGACCTTGGCCACGTCCTCCTCGTCGACCTCCTCCTTGAGCATCTTGCGGTCGGCCTGGAGCTCTCCCAGGCGCCGGTTGGCCTCTGCCAGGTCACGCTCCAGCCCGGGCAGGACGCCGTAGCCAAGCTCGGCCGCCCTCTCGAGGGCGCCGTCGCGGGTGGCCCGCTCGGCCTCGCCCTTGACCTCCTCGATCCGGGCGTTGATCCCCCGGATGGACGCGATGGCCTCCTTCTCGCCCTCCCAGTGGGACTTCATGCCGGTGAGGGTCTCGGTGAGACCGGCCAGCTCCTCCTCCAGCTTGGCCAGCCGCTCCCGCGACACCTCGTCCTTCTCCTTACGCAGCGCGGCCCGCTCGATCTCGAGCTGGCGGGCCCGGCGCTCCAGCACGTCGACCTCGGTGGGCATGGAGTCGATCTCGATGCGCAGCCGCGAGGCGGCCTCGTCGACCAGGTCGATGGCCTTGTCGGGCAGGAACCGGCCGGTCACGTAGCGGTCCGAGAGCACCGCCGCCGCGACCAGGGCCGAGTCCTGGATGCGGACGCCGTGGTGGACCTCGTAGCGCTCCTTGAGGCCGCGCAGGATGGCGATGGTGTCCTGGACACTCGGCTCCCCCACCAGCACCGGCTGGAACCGGCGCTCCAGGGCGGCGTCCTTCTCGATGTGCTTGCGGTACTCGTCCAGGGTGGTGGCCCCGACCATGCGCAGCTCGCCTCTGGCCAGCATCGGCTTGAGCATGTTGGAGGCGTCCATCGAGCCCTCGGCGGCCCCGGCCCCGACCACGGTGTGGAGCTCGTCGATGAAGGTGATGATCTGGCCCTCGGAACCGCGGATGTCGTCGAGCACGGCCTTGAGCCGCTCCTCGAACTCGCCCCGGAACTTGGACCCGGCGACCATGGCCCCCAGGTCGAGGGCGACGATCCGCTTGTCCTTGAGCGAGGAGGGCACGTCGCCGGCCACGATCCGCCCGGCCAGCCCCTCGACGATGGCCGTCTTGCCGACCCCGGGCTCGCCGATCAGGACCGGGTTGTTCTTGGTCCGGCGCGACAGCACCTGGACGACCCGGCGGACCTCGTCGTCGCGGCCGATCACCGGGTCGAGCCGGCCCTGGCGGGCCATCTCGGTCAGGTCCCGGCCGAAGCGCTCAAGGGCCTGGTACTTGGCCTCGGGGTCCTGGTCGGTGACCTTCTTGCCCCCGCGGACCTCGGTCAGGGCGGCCAGGATGGCCTCGCGGGTCACGCCGGCGTCGGTCAGCAGCCGGGCCGCGGCGGTCGAGCCCTCGGTCAGGGCGAGCAGCAGGTGCTCGGTGGAGACGTACTGGTCGTCGAGGGCGCTGGCCTCCTTGCGGGCCCGCTCGAGCAGCCGGCCGAGCTGGGGTGAGGCGACGGTCTCCTGCTCGGGGCCGTAGACCTTGGGGATCTTGTCGAGGGCCTCGGACGCCCGTGCCTTGAGCATGCCCGGGTCGGCCCCGGCCCGGCGCACGACCGGGTAGACCACCCCGTCGGGGTCGGCGAGCAGGGCGACCAGCAGGTGCTCGGGCTCGATGCGCTGGTGGTCACTGGAGCGGGCCTCACGCTGGGCGGTGGCCAGCGCCTCGGCGGCCCGGTGGGTGAAGCTGTTCACGTCCATTGATCGCTTCCGTTTCAGGCCTGTTCGTATCGTGATGGGTGCTCGTAGCGGACGATCGCCGAGGAGTAGGGGACCAGGTCGCGCCGGGCCGACCGGCGGACGCTGTCCAGCTCCTGGCGGTGGCGGCGGGCCTGAGCCCGCAGCTCGTTCTCGAGCGCGGCCACCGTCGCCTGGAGGCGCTCGACCTCCTGGGTCAGGGCGATGACCCGCCTGACCCCCTCCAGGTTCATGCCGTCGCCGGTCAGCCGCTTGATCTCCAGCAGCCGCTGGATGTCCCGCTCGGAGTAGCGGCGGGCGTTGGCGGTGGTCCGCTTGGGCCGGACCAGGCCCTCCCGCTCGTAGATACGCAGCGTCTGGGGGTGGACCCCGGCCAGCTCGGCCGCGACCGAGATCACGAACACCGCCCGGTCCCGCTGATCAGCCATGGTCGTCACCTCCCCGCTGGGCCTCAGTCGATCCCGAGGTGGTTTCTCGGCGTGGTGTCGGACAGCGAGGCGAACTCGCGCAGCAGGTCCCGCTCCTTGCGCGAGAGCTTCTCGGGCACGGCCACCTGGAGGCTGACCAGCAGGTCGCCGGCGCCCTTGCGGCCGGCGCCTGGCACCCCCCGGCCCCTGACCCGGAAGGTGCGGCCGTTCTGGGTGCCGGCCGGGACCTTGAGGGTCACCGGGCCGTCGAGGGTCGGCACCTTCAGCTCGGTGCCGAGGGCGGCCTCGGCGAAGGTCACCGGCACGGTGATGGTCAGGTCCTGGCCGCTGCGCCCGAACAGGGGGTGCGGGGTGACCCGGACCTTGACGATCAGGTCGCCGGCGGGGGCGCCGGCCTGGCCGGGCTCGCCCTGGCCCTTGAGCCGGACGGTGGCCCCGTCGTTGACCCCGACCGGGATCCGGACCTTCAGCTCGCGGGTGCGGATCTCGCTGCCCCGGCCCTGGCAGGTCGGGCAGGGGTCGTCGATTACCGAGCCGCGACCCTGGCAGGTCGGGCAGGGGCTGGAGAGGCCGAACAGGCCCTGGTCGCGGGTGACCGTGCCGCGCCCGTTGCAGGTCGGGCAGGGCCGGGGCAGGGTGCCGGGCTTGGCGCCCGAGCCGTGGCAGGTGTGGCAGGGCGCCGGGCCACGGAGCTGGAGCGGGATGGTGGCCCCGCGAACCGCCTCCTCGAAGCCGAGGGTGACCTCGCTCTCGACGTCGCGGCCGCGCCGGGCCGCCGTCTGCGACTGCCGGCCGCCGCCGAACAGGTTCCCGAACAGGTCGCCGAGGCCGCCCAGGTCCTCGACCCGGACCCGGCCGCCGCCAGGGAACCCGCCCCCGCCG
>DATENJ010000142.1:0-19877 GCA_035275125.1 Actinomycetes bacterium
CACTCGTTCAACACCATCGCCGATTCCCCAGGCGGAGCGCTCATCTCGCTGTCGAAGTTGGCGCCGGAGGTCACCATCGATGCCGACGCAATGACGGTGTCGGTGACCGCTGGCACTCGCTACGGGGTCCTGGCCGCCGAACTCCAGGCCCAGGGCTACGCACTGCACAACACCGGCTCCCTCCCCCACATCTCGGTGGCCGGCGCGACCGCCACCGGGACCCACGGCTCCGGCGACCGCAACGGCATCCTGTCAACGGCGGTGTCGGCCGTCGACCTGGTGAAGGCCGACGGCTCGTTGGTGACGGTGGACCGCTCCAACCCGGAGCTGAAGGCGCTCGGGGTTGGCCTCGGAGGGTTCGGCATCATCACCCGGGTGGTCCTCGACATTCAGCCCACCTACCTGGTCCGCCAGGACGTCTACCGCAACGCCCCCTGGGACACCGTGCTGGAGGCGTTCGATGCGGTCATGGCCAGCGCCTACAGCGTCAGCCTCATCGGGGACTTCGGCAGCCCGGTAATCAGCCAACTCTGGCAGAAGGCTCGGGTCGAGTCGGCCGCGGACGGCCATCTGCAGCCGGAGCCCGTGCCGGAGATGCTGCACGGTGGCACCTGGTACGACGACGCCGACCAGCCGCCCGACCACGCCCTGAACGTGCGCGCCGGCATTCCTGGCCCATGGTCCGAACGGCTGCCGCATTTCCGTCTGGATGCGCCGCCGTCGGCCGGCGGGGACGAGCTCCAGACCGAGTACTTCGTCGACCGCCGCCACGCCGTCAACGCCTTGCAGACCCTCCGGGGTCTTGGTGACCGCCTCTCGCCGCATCTGCACGCCACCGAGATCCGGACCGCCGCCGACGACGACCTGTGGCTCAGCCCGGCCTACGAGCGCGACAGCCTGTGCATCGGCTTCACCTGGCGCAAGCATCCAACCGAGGTCATGACCCTGCTGCCCGCCATCGAGGCCGCGCTCGCGCCCTACGAGCCGCGACCACATTGGGGAAAGCTGTTCGTGCTCAACGACGACGACCTAGCGCGGCGCTTCCCCCGACTGCCGGACTTCCTCGAACTGCGGACGACCTACGACCCAACGGGCAAGTTCACCAATGCCTTCATCGACTGGCGCCCCCGACACCCACGCGCTTCCTGAGCCGGCTCATCACCGCGGATTCGTTCCTGAAGAGAGTCGGGTCGTCCCCGTTGAGCAATCGTAGAATCCTCCGGGCACCTACTGGGACGTCGAATTGCAGCACCCTGCTTGGCCTGTCACCTGACTTCGTGGTGCCAGGGGCTGTCGCAGAATCGACCGTTTCTGCAACAGTCTCCACTCCCCCGCGAGTGCCCTGGGCGTGCATCTCGATAGCAGGGCCCGCGGGTTGCCACGCGAAGTCAATGCGGTCCGTCGTCGTCTTGCCGCTTGTCCGGGCTGGTAGGACGTCGGCTGCTCCCGGATGGCCGGAACAGCCTGCGGATCCAGGCTCGTGGTCCGGTCGGCGCCATGGTGGCCATGTCGGGCTCCGGTTTATCCGGAGAGGGAGCCGGACTCGGCGGGCCGGCACGTGCGGCCTGGACGGTGACCGGCGCGGCCCGGTCGGCAGGTGTGGTGCCGTCGCCGGTCGGGGTCCTGGCCGGTAGGCGGGACCGCGTGTGCTCCTCGCGTATGTGCCAGTCCAGTTCGTTGCGGGTCCCGAACATCAGGTTGCAACTGGGGCATTTCACCGGCATCGGAAATCTCCTCTCCCTACGTCGAGGTGTTGCTCAGCAAGCCGAACGTGCTGGTCTGAGAGGCAAGGATGTCGGCTCGGCGCGACCACGGAAAGGGCGATAGACGGCCAATCCACGCCCGTGTACTTACCGGCCGTCAGCAACCAGCAAGTCGAGGTCCGAGGCTGGCGTACGCCTCTTTGATCGTGCAGCAGCTCGGCTGGGGACCCGCCAAGTGAGGAGGTTGCGCCGTCGAGTGCCCTCATTGGCGGTGCTATGTCGGCGGCGTGGCCGTCTTAGGTGCAGCCAACCGTTCAGCTCGGTCGGTGAGCAATTCGGTGTCGCCGTGACGCGTTGCACCGTGCGGTCGCCTCGCAGTTATCGCCTGCCATCTCCACCGGCCAGACCGACGACATCTGGCCTACGTTCCTGACCCCTTCCGCCTCGGCATGTGCTTGCCGGCGTCCAGCAAGCGACACCACCCAATCTTGTCCTGAGCACGGCCTTCACTAGCGGCGGACCGGTCGTGACCATCGTGATGGGCGGCGCCAGTCGAGCCCGGGGTTGTCATGCGAAGCCCCCTCGCCGCAGCGCGGTCAAGGTCTGGTGCCGCCCGCTCACTTGGGCCGCCGAGACCCTTGGTGGCGGCCACCGGGATGAGGTGTCGATGGCACGCACACAGAATCGGCCTGCCCCGCTTGTCCGTCGCCGTGGTTCCCGGGTCCGCCCGGCCGTCGAGTTGCCCGGGCGGAGGCTACGGAGGCGCCGATGAGCGGGCCTGGACGCAGCCGAGCGGCTGGGCGTGGTGTCTGGTCGCCGCGGACGACGCTGGCCTACTGCTGGCGGTCCCGGATGCTGCTTGGGCTGGGGGCCTGGCTGGCCGTCTCTCCTTGGATTCTGGGCACGAGCGGGGATCGCCACAGCACCGAAAGCGCGCTACTCACCGGTGTCTTGCTAATGGGAACTGGGTCCTGGGCGTTACTGACCCGCCAGCCGATCTGGCCGCACCTCTGCAGCCTATCGCTCGGGGTCTGGCTGCTGGTGGCCCCGTCGCTGTGGTATTTCCAGTCACAGCTGGCTTCCCGGAACTCGATCGCTGTTGGACTGGTCGTGGTCGCGTTCTCGCTGTGGCTGCTGTGGACTGGCCCGCGGGCCCGACCGCCGATCGACCCGGCCCCCACCGACATCCACGACAGCGACCACGACTACGCCGGCCGGGTGCGTGGTCGGCCGTGACGGCGCAGGGACAGCGCCGCCGGGACGCGAGGGATCCTACGGAGTGATGCGAGGCGGGTCCCCTGTTGTCGGCAGCTTGGCCATCGCCCGACGTGACTGCTGCGCTGCGAAGACCTGGACGTCGGGCAGCCCAAACCAACGAGTCTGCCCACAGCCGATGACCTCCAGGCGGTGGGCGGCCAGCACAGCGTCAAGCTCGGCCGGCACGAAGGTGTGGCGGCGGCGACGCAGTAGGTGCGCTGCTGAGCGTCGGCGCGGGCAGCTGGGGAAGACATCGGCGAGGACAACCACGCCACGCGGGGTAAGCACTCGGGCGAGTTCGGCGATCCCAGCCGGCAAGTTTGTCCAGTGCCGCAGGGACAGGGTGGCAAACATCAGGTCGAATACGCCGTCGGCGAAGGGTAGGCGCTCGGCTCGGGCATGGACGTAGCGGATCGCCAGCTTGGGCGGGGTCACCGCCATGGCAGTCGCCACCATCCGTCCAGCCAGGTCGATTCCGACGAACTCTGCCATTGGATAGCACGCTCGTGCATGGCGAAGGAGCCGGCCGGTGCCACAGCCGACATCAAGAACTGACTGCGCCTGGGGCAGCAGCTGCAGGGCGAGCTGCAGAGCGGTCTGTTGGACGGGAACAAATAGGAACTCCTGCAGCGGGCTGTCCTCGTAACTGCTCGCCCGTCGGTCAAACCGGCTCAACGCGGGTTCGAGCTCCTTCATTTCATGGATCCCTGTGTCGGGGTCAGGTGGAGTGGGTACTTGGGGAGCTCGGCCGATGGTTGGCCTAGGTTCGGATCAGCCGTGCCCGCTTGCGCAGGCTTTCCTCAAGGTGACCTCTGAGGAGCGGCTTTTCAGTTGGTGACAGCAGCCGTGCTCGTGCTCGGGGCGAGGTCGTGAATAGCGCGTGCGTAAGCTCACAGGAATCCGGCCCGCTCAAGCGGGCTGGTGGCAGTGGCGGGAATCGTTAGTGTCCAGTTGGCGGCGACCAGCTCGGTCCTGGACAAGGTCTTGCGGTGGACCTCCTGGCCGCCGTAGGCGGCGACAAGGGTCCAACTGGAGCCAATATCAGGGATCTCGTGGAAGGTGCTCACGATCCTGGGCTTAGCTTCGCCAAGACCGACCCGGTCGCCCGAGGCGTTCAGCGCATCGACCTGCACGGCCAACCCGGCCTGGTTGTCGACCCGCACCGTCACATGGTCGACGCGGCCGCCGGTGACGGCCCGGATCAGCGCCAGCAGCCCGACGATCGTGATGACCGCGGTGACAATGAGGATCCCTCGTATGATCGGGTCCTTCGTGGTCGTGGTGTCATCCAGCCGCGTGTTCATTCCGCTCTCCTGCTTGCTCGCGGGCTTGCGCCGCTTGCTGTGCTGCTGGTCCCACCACCCGCTGATTTCGGTGGCGGGTGGCGTGCGGTGTTGCTGGGGTCCGGCTGTTGGGCCGACCGCCCGCACTGCCAGCAACAAGAGATGAACCATCGTCGTCTCCTTCGCGGTGTCGGGCGTCGTCGTCGTGCCGGTCATCGTCGCCGTCCTTTCCTGCGACGGATGGGCTGCTTGGGGGGCGGCGCGTTGGCCCCGTAGCCTTGGGCCGGTGCGTCGCCGTCGGCTCCCGCCGTTGACTGGCTACGGCGGCGACCGTCTCGGTTACCGGCCCACGGGCCGCCAGCCTGGGTGCCGCGGCCGAACCGGCCACCGGAGCGCTGCTCGAACGCGACCGGCAGCGGGGTGGCGACGAACACCGAGGAGGAGGTGCCCGATCAGAATCCCGACCAGCAGGGCGAGCGCGTAGCAGGAATCAGGCCGGCTGGAGGAAGGGTGGAGTTGGAGGCCCTCGAGGGGCGGTGAGGACCAGCGACCCAGCCGAAGCCTGGCCGGACCGGCGCCGCCTGGCGGGCACGCCGTGAGCGGCGGCGAAGGCGGCGACGAGCAAGCCGAACAACAGCGGGAGCAGCCGCCCACCGGGGCCGGGACGCTGGACCGACGGCCGCAGCGCGGGGATCCGGTCCGGCAGCGCCGCGGCCTCGATGCCCGGCAACGGCGCCCTGTCGGCCAACTGACCGGCGGGAAGCCTGGCGGCCGGGGCGGCTCCGCCGCCGGCCCAGAGTGACCCGAGCAGCACGGCAAGCACCACCACGAGCCCCGTGGACGCCTGCCGCTGCCGGTTCACCGGCATCGCCGCTCGACCGTGCTGAACCCGCTCGCAACCGCCATCCCCCGTGTCGGTGGTAACGGGCGGCGACCGCCAACGGCAAGCCAGAGCGTGGTAACCGACTTGGCCTTCCCCGACGGCCGGTCGAGTCGGTAAATGGCAGGTTGCCGACGACGGGCAACACAACCACGGTGATCTTGACCTGTCCACCGCCTTGCCGGTCGCGCTGGCGTGCGTGACCGTAAAGCTCGGGAGGGTCCGCCGATACCAGCCATTAGAACTGAAGGTGGTGTGATCAACCGATGCGTGTCCGCGAGGCGACCTTGCCTGGGATCGGACGGCGGTACGACTTGATCACCCACACTGGCTGCCGTCTCGGTGTGGTCGTGCATCGCTCGGGTCGGCGCGATCTGGTCGTCTTCAACGTCCCGGCCGACCCCGACGCTGCCCATGAGCTTTTCCGGCTCACCCGTGAGGAGAGCGAACTCCTCTCGCGGCTGTTGGCCGAGGATCATCCTGTGGACCTGCCGGCCTGACCGGAGCGGGTGGGACCGTGACCGAGCTGCGTGATCGGCTGCAATGGGGTGGTGGGCCAGTCCAGTAGCCGGGCGCCGACCACGGCTGCCTCCAACGTGAACCGGTGGGCGGGGTCGGTCGCGGAGTAGCCGGTGAGCGCGCGGATCCGCGCCAGCCGGTAGGTGACTGTTCGCACGCCGATATGGATTCGGCGGGCGGTTTCAGCGGCCACTCCACCGGTCGCGAAGTAGGTGGCCAGGGTGTCGAGCAGTGGCCCAGCGCCGCCTCGAGCCTGGCGGAGCGGCCCCAGCACGTCTTCGACAAGCTCGGTGATCGCCCCTGGGTTGCGGAGCAGCATTCGGTACATGAGCAGGCCGGCCGCTTCCACCACCGGGGTGTCGAGGCCTAGCCGGGTCGCCAGATCGAGCGCGTCGCGTGCCTCCTCGTAGGAGTGAGCGACTCCCATCGGACCGGCGTATGGGCGGCCCACGCCCACCCGCACGCCGGCCAGGCGGTGGAGCAGGCTGGACAGCTCGTCGACGACGCCCGCGACCGCAGGGACGATGCAGACCAGCAGTCCGCTTTTGGTCGCGACCAGGACGTCCCGGCTGCCGAAGCGGTGGGCTACCTCCGCCTCGGCGCGGCGGGTGAGGGAACTGGCTTCGGTGAGCGGTGGCTGGTTCGTCCCGGCGGTCGCGAGGGCCACGACATGGTGGCTGGCCAGGCGCAGCCCGAACCGTTCGGCTCGCGCGACGAGTAGCTCCAGGTCGCCGCCGCCGCCGAGGAGGTCGTCGATGAACTCGCGCCGCATCGCCTCTTCCTGACGGATCGCGAGGCGCTGGGCGTGCTCGTAGCCGTCGGCGAGGGCGGCTACCGCATCATCGGCGGCCCGCAGTACCGAGCTGGCGACCGCACGCAGAACCGATAAGCGGGAGGCCGTTTGGGCCGCGGGCAACTCCTCCCACGCCCGCCAGGTGGCGGTCAGGTGCAGGTCGACCAGCGCTCGGAGGCCCACCCCTCCGGTGGCCGCTTCGACGCCGCGCTGGCGGCAGGCGTCCAGCTCACTGCGAGTGAGGCGCCGCCCGGTCTCGGCGACCGCCGCCAACGCCCACAGGTAGTTACCTAGGAGCGTCACTGGCACCGCTACCTCCTCGCTGGCGGCTGCCGCGATCCGCGCCGCCGCCCCTGTTTCCCGGGCCTCGACGGCGGGGAGCAGTTCGAGGGATGTGCTCATCCTGCTCCCCTCCTGACCGCCGATTGGTGGAGCGCCTCCAGTGTCTTGAGGCCTGGGCCGGCCGGTCCGGGACGGCCCAATGCACAGGCGGCGCCAAGCGGGACATCGACCGAACGGTGCAATCCCAGTTGATGTGAGAACACAGCGGAACCTCCAGTGTCAGCTGCGCCATGCCAGCGGCGATAGCCGCAGACGGGCTAGATCAGCTGGAGGGGTGGCGGCGCTCGGGATCCGACCGCGCCGAGCCAAGCAAACGGTCGATGGGATGGGAACGACCGCGGCAGACAGGCCAGCGACCGCGGCTGGGAGGAGATCCAGGCGATGGCCGCCAGCACGCCGAGCAACACCAGCCCGACCGGGCCTGGCCGATGGTGCTTGTCAGCGGCCACCCGTGGTATGGGTGCCTGATCACGCAGGACCACCTCTACCAGGCCAGTCAGCACCGTACTGGCCGCAAGCTGGCCTGACCGCCCATCTTCTGCAGGCGGTGATGCTGCACCGGCGGGCCAGACCGGGAAGAGCAGCACGGACACGACCAGCAGAAGTCTGGTCAGGTGCCGCCGGGGCAACGCCATGTGCATATGTGCACGGTACTACAGCCTTCGCCTCTTATTCTGGACCGGCTCCGCCTTGCTGGGCTGCGGCAACCGCACACCCCGGGTCGTCGCCGACGAACGGCCTGGTTGCCGTGTCGGTGGTGCCGCCACCATGGCTGTGAGGCGCCAGCAGCCGGTGGCTGTTGCGCCCACGCCTGTTGCGAGGACGGCTGCTGCTGCCCTTTCATCGCCGATCCGTTGTCTGCCGCCGAGACGCTCGACGCCATGCCCGAGTGAGAGGAGCGAGACCGTGACCGACGCTGATACGGCCACTGTGCGAACCCGGACCGGCCGAAGCAACCGCATAACGCCTGGTCACCTCGGCCACCCTGAGCCCTCTGCCGGCGGTCGCGGATGGTACTCGCACTCGGCGTCTGGCTCGTCACCGCCCCGTGGGTGGTCCACATCGGCGGGGACGGGGAGCGCACTCAGGCCACGGTCCTCAACCGGGCGTCCTGAGGTGGGCCATCCCATAGGCGTTGATGCGCCGCTGGACGGTGGCGGCCCGCATGATGCCATTCACGGGCCCGTGGAGCAGATCTTCATCGACGCCGCAGGTCATGGCGTTCGCAGGCCCGACCCCGGTGGAAGGATCCCATGATCGACACCGCTCCTGTCGTGCGCCGCGTTGTCGACCCGCTCAAGGAGTTCCTGCACGCCGAGGCGGCTAGTGGCCTGGTGCTGCTGGCCGCCACAGGGGCGGCGGTCGGCTGGGCCAACAGCCCGCTCGCGAACGCCTATGAGGCGCTGTGGGGACACGAACTGACCCTCGGGTTCGGCCCAGTCGTGATCACCGAGAACCTGCGCCAATGGGTCAACGACGGGCTCATCACGCTGTTCTTCTTCGTTGTCGGGCTGGAGATCAAGCGCGAACTGGTCACCGGCGAGATGCGCGAGCCGCGGCGTGCCGCCCTGCCCGCCCTGGCAGCGCTGGGTGGCATGGTGGTCCCGGCCGCAGTTTTCTTGCTCGTCAACGCCGACGGGCAAGACGCCCGCGGCTGGGGTATCCCCATCGCAACCGACACCGCCTTCGCGCTGGGCGTACTCGCCCTGCTCGGCTCGCGTGTGCCCACCACGGCCAAGATGTTCCTGCTTGCGCTCGCGATCGTCGATGACATCTTCGCGATCACCGTTGTCGCGGTGTTCTACTCGGGTGAGATCACCGTGGAGTGGCTGGCCATCGCCCTGAGCGGCGTGGCGCTTGTGGTCGTGCTGCGGTGGTTCGGCGTATGCGCGATCAGCGCCTACCTCCCTCTCGGGCTGCTGGTATGGGCAGCCACCCTGCACTCCGGGGTGCATGCCACCATTGCCGGGGTCGCGTTCGGACTGCTCACCCCAGCCCGGCCGGTCAGAGGCCGCCCTGTCCTCGAACAACTCGAGCGCCGCCTCCATCCGGTCTCAAGCTACCTGGTCGTGCCGGTGTTCGCGCTCGCCAACGCGGGAGTACTGCTCAACGTGGACGCGCTGCGCGCCGCCGTCGCCAGCCCGGTCGCGCGCGGGGTGGCGCTCGGGCTGCTCGTCGGCAAAGTCATTGGCATCACCGGAGCCAGCGTGGCCGCGGTGCGCCTGCGCATCGGCACCCTGCCGGAGGGCCTCACGATTCGCCACGTGGTCGGGCTTGCCGCACTGGCCGGCATCGGATTCACGGTGTCGCTGTTCGTCGCGGAGCTCGCCTACGCCGGCAATGGGCTGATCGAGTTGGCTAAGGTCGGCATCCTGGTCGGTTCGCTGGTGAGCGGCATGGCAGGGGCGGCCCTGCTGATGAGGACTGGTCGACCCGGCGGTGGCGTCCGCCCCGGGTCGGGGGAGGTGCCCGCGCGCCTTGCTCCCGCACCGCTACAACAATGCCTGCCTGGAGCTGGAGGATCATGGCCTGATCGCCGATGCAATAACGACCGCATGTGTCGGCCGCGACGGGTCGATTTCAGGGCGATGCCTGCCCGGGCTTGACGATCTGCCGCTGTTCTGAGGCTAGTTCGCACAGATGCTGAGCGGCCGAGAACGCCCTGACCGGGAGATGACAAGCTGCTGCGGCCAGCCTGTGCGAGCGGGCGGGTCGCCTCCGTGTCGAGCTGGATCCGGGGCGGTGCCGCGGTCGCTGTTCGGCGTCAGCGCGGCTGATACGACGATGTCACGCCGGGCGGGGCTGGATGGACTGCGACCCTGGCCTGGCTAAGCCGCGCGAGCTTGGGCACAACCACCGTGAGTACGCCGTCTTCGACCCTGGCATGCACCATCTCCGGTGTCGCCAATGTGGGCAACGGGACCGACCGGCGAAATGAGCCACCAGGGCGCTCCAGGCGGTGAAACCGCTCGCCGTCCGGACCGACCGCCAGGTAACGGGCGCCGCTGACCACGAGCAGGCCACCCGCGAAGGCGACGTTCAGATCACCCGGCTTGATCCCGGGAACATCGACCCGTACCAAGAACGCATGGTGGGACTCGAACAGGTCCAGCGGCGGCCAGGAGATCGGGCGGACCGAGAGGCCGGCGTCGGCCACGGCTGACTCGGGCACGCCAACCAGGACCGTCAGCACCTGCGTCCGCTCATTCACGCGGGATCCGATCTGTGGGCGGGAACGTCGATCCCGAGCATGCTCACCGCGTACGAACGCGACCAGGACTGCCGCGGGCCAACCAACGATCCGAAGGTTGCCGGCCGGCGGCAACGCGACGCGCGAGCAGGGTGAGCACGTTCGGCCGGAAACCGGGTCAACTCCACTAGCCGTCTTTCAGTCGTCGCGCCACAAGTCGACGTTGCCGGTTCCAAGCAAGAACTCGCTCCTGGATTGGTCAGCGGCTGGCCTGGTTGCCGCGCCGGTGAGCTGGCAGCGTGACAACCGTGGGGACACGCACCCGGCGCGCACCCACCTACAGCGACCACCGGGCCAGCGCTGATGCAGGCCCGGCGGTCGCTGCTCCGTCCGGGGTCGGGGGCAACGTAGCGCCCAGCCCCGGATGAACGCCCGACCCCAGTCTTGCCACCGACCAGCCAGGAAGGAGGTTGCCATGCTCGCCTCGAGCCCCCGTCAGGCCCGTGCGTTCACATCAGGCCGTGCCCGGACGGTGCGGTCCCTCCTGGCGGTGGCAATGCTCGGGCTGGGCTGGCTGCTGGCCTTGGCGCCGGCCGCAGCCGGGCAGACCCCCACCGTGCTGGTTGCCCGTGTCGCCGGCCCGATCACCCCGGTCCTGGCCGACCATCTTGTCGACGGTATCGGCGCCGTCGAGCGGGACGGACATGCTGCTTTTCTGGTCGAGTTGGACACCCCGGGTGGCCTGGACACCTCGATGCGCCAGATCACGCAGGCCTTCCTGAATGCCCGCGTCCCGGTGGTGGTGTATGTGGCGCCATCGGGGGCGCGGGCCGCCTCGGCCGGGGCGATCATCACCTTCGCGGCCCACGTGGCCGCCATGGCCCCTGGAACCACCATCGGAGCGGCCACCCCGGTCGACCTGCAGGGCGGCGAGATCTCTGACAAGGTCATCAACGACGCCGCCGCGTTCGCCGAAGCGGTCGCGGCCGAACGCGGCCGCGCCAGGGAATTCGCCGTCGACACGGTCCGGAAAGGCCGTGCGGTCACGGCCGACGAGGCGTTGGGGCTCCAGGCGATCGATCTGGTCGCCGCCAACCGGGCCGCGCTTCTCGAAGACCTTGACGGACGCCGGGTCGAGGTCGCGCCGGGCACGCCGATCACGTTGCAGACCGCCGACGCCGAGGCCGTCAAGCACGAGCTTTCCTGGACCCGCCAGCTGCTGCAATGGGTGGCCGACCCCAACCTGGCCTTCCTGTTCCTGTCGATCGGTACCCTGGCCGTGATCTATGAGCTCGCCTCTCCCGGCGCGGGCCTTGGGGGCGTCATCGGCGCGGTCCTGCTCGTGTTGGGGTTCGTCGCCCTGTCGGTGTTGCCGGTCAACCTGGCCGGACTGCTGCTGCTGGCACTTGCCAGCGCCCTGTTCGCCGCCGAGTTGTTCACCCCGGGCGTCGGTGTGTTCGCCGGCGGTGGGACGATCGCGTTGCTACTTGCCGGCGTCCTGCTGTTCGACGGTCCGGTCGCGGTGGCGATGCCGGTGCTGTGGCCGGTGGCGATCGTTGTGGGCGGTGGCACGATGCTGGCCGGCCAGCTCGCCTGGCGGGCCCGCCGGGCGCCGAGCGTGAGCGGCACGGGCGGGCTGATCGGCCGGCACGCGGTCGTTCGCGACATCGTGACCGCAAACAGCGGGAGTGTGCGCCTGGAGGGGGCCTGGTGGCGAGCCCGCCGCCGCAGTGGCCCGCTTACCCCTGGTCAGACCGTCCGCGTCGTGGAACTGGATGGGCTCGACCTCATCGTCGAATCCAGCACCCAGCCCGTCGAACCGGCCGGGTCGGATGCCGAGTCGCCCGACCGGCCGTTGCCAACCGACCAACCGACCGCCGAGGAGACGCCATCATGAATACCGACCTACTGATCGGCATCGCCATCGCCGCCCTGGTGGTCGTCATGCTGCTGTCGGCCAGCGTCCGGATCGTCAACGAGTACGAGCGCGGCGTCATCTTCCGCCTCGGCCGGGTCATCGGCGCCAAGGGGCCGGGGCTGTTCTTCATCATCCCGATCGTCGACCGGATGGTGAAGGTGTCCCTGCGCACTGTGACCATGAACATCCCACCCCAGGACACCATCACCAGGGACAACGTCACCATCCGGGTCAACGCCGTTACCTACTTCCACGTCGTCGACCCGGTGAGGTCGGTCGTCGCCATCGAGGACTACCGGCGCGGCACCTCCGAGATCGCCCAGACCACCCTGCGCAGCGTGCTCGGCCAGATCAACCTGGACGAGCTGCTGGTCAAGCGGGACGAGATCAATCAGCGGCTCCAGCAGATCATCGACGACCTGACCAGTCCCTGGGGCGTCAAGGTGACTGTGGTCGAGGTCAAGGACGTCGAGCTGCCCGACGTCATGCGGCGAGCCATGGCCCGCCAGGCCGAGGCCGAGCGCGACCGGCGCGCCAAGGTCATCCATGCCCACGGCGAGATGGAGGCGGCTGAGACTCTCGGCCAGGCGGCGGTCGTGCTCGAGCGCCACCCGGCCGCCATGCAGCTGCGGGTCCTGTCCACCATGGCCGAAGTGTCGGCCGAGCGGAACTCGACCCTGATCTTCCCGCTGCCGATCGAGCTCCTACGCTTGGTCGACACGCTGGCTGGCAACGGCCAGCCCGGCAACCGGTCCGGCCCCGACCGGGTCCCGGACGGCGCGGGCACCCGCCGGTGACCATGCGCCCGCCAGCCTCCGACGGGTCAGCGTGATCGGCAAGCCGCTGGTCCTGGGCGGACCGGCGACCGCTGAGCCTGCGGCTCTGCCTGCGCGGGCAGGGGCGGCGTGGTACTAACCTGCTCTGCCTGCCACTCCCCCCCGGCGCGGTGCACGCCGTCAGATCCGCTGGCGGTTGCTTCTCGAGGGCTGCAGACCGATGTCGTCCAACTCGAAGGTCAGCCAATCCTGGACCCGCACGACCCCCTCGGCCGCCCCAGTAAGACGGACCACGATGGGGATCAGGCTGCGCCGTTCGACCTGCCCGGTAAGGGTGACCACGCCTTCGCGTACCTCGACCTCCACCCGCGCGGGATCGATCAGCAACTCGTGGCCGAGCATCTCCTCGATCGCCCAGCGAATCTCCTCGTCAGGGCGCGTGAGCGGCCGGAGCAGATCAGCGCGGCTGACGATGCCGACCAGCCGGCCCGAGCCGGCCACCACTGGCAAACGCTTCACCCCGCTGGTCTGCATCCGCCTGGCCGCCTCGGTCACAGTGGCCTGCGGCGTCACCGTGACGGCTGGGCTGGTCATCACCTCACCAGCCGTGACCCCTCCCCGCCCGTCCGCGAGCAGCTGGCTATTGGCGAGCAGGTCCGCCTCAGAGACGACGCCCACCACCCGGCCGCGCCCGTCGACAACCGGTAGGGCGCTCAGGCCCTGAGCAGCCAGCAGGCCCGCAACCTGCTTGACCGGTGTGGTCGGATGGGCGACCACCATCTTGGTCGTCATGACATTCTGAACTCGGCTTGGCATCGGCGCGCTCCTCTCCTCCCCACCTGCTCAGGCGACATCCCGGCTTCGGCCAGGCGACGAGCAGCGGCGGCAATCACCGGTCGTGCCGTGGGCGCAGCGGCGGTTACGGAACGGCGGGTTCGACAGCGGTGGAAGCAGTCGATGCCCATGACAGTGGTGCTCCTTCCGACTTCTCGTCCTGATGGTCGCCAGAGGTGTGGCAGCCGACGACCGACGATTTGCCGTCCGGTCCAGGACGGTCTGCCTCGAGCCACCCACTCTGAGGATCTGCGGGGTCGGACAACCAGGCCTGAATGAACCAGGAATCACGGTCGGTTCTTGCCGAGCCACGGCAATCCGTCGTGGTGGCAACGCGGCTTCGACCCGGCCTGGTCACCGGCGCCGGCGCGGCGCCAGCCAAAGTGCAACCTGCGCGAGCGGGCCGAGCGCCGTGGCGGCCGCACCCAAATCGACATAGTCCCGGTCAGGAAACCAGCTTCCCAATCCGGCGGGTGGCTGCTCGCATCTTGGCGTTTGCCAGAGGATCCAGTACGGTCGAACGTCATGCGGATGCTGCGGCAACAGGCGGCCACCAGGGTGTTCCTGGTGCTCGGAATGGTGCTTGCCTCGCTGTGGGCGGCCGAACTCGCTGCCTCGGCCGTGGGCAGCTCCGCGGACCAGTTGGCGGCCAGCCGCTCATTTCCAGGTATCGAGCCGGCCGCTCCGCCGGATCGTGTCCCAGCGCTGCGCCCCCCGGTCCAGCGCCTGAGTCAGGGCGGCCGGCTGGTGCCGGTACTGCTTGGCATGCTAGCCGCCGCGCTCGCGGTCGCGTACGGGACTCGCGGTGGAGCGTCCCGGCCCGGCGTAGCCCGAGCCGGGGCTCTGGTCCGGCGCACGCCGCTCGCAGCTCGGCCGCCGCCAGTCCTTCAGCCCGCCTGATCCCTGCCCGGTGCCGCTCCTGATCGGCGCGGGCTGACGCTGGATGTTCCACGTCTTGTCTCGTCACCTCGGGTGGCGTCTTGTCGCCTTGTTGCTGCTGGTCGGTGCCGCCGGCTAGTCGCCACCAACGGCACATAGGGGTCCATCGCGAAATGCGGGCCAGACCGGCCCTGGCCGCCGCCAACTGGACCGTCACCATCCCCGCCAGCGCGACCCGCGCTCTGGAGCAGGCCGGGTTCCAGTGATGGCAGTCGATCCACCCGAGTTGCTCCCAGGAGAGGTCACGATGAGGTCGTCCCACACTGGAGCGGTGGAAGGGCATCAGTGGCGCCTTGACCGTCGCTCCGGAACCCGCCTGCCTTGCCGGATCGTGTGTGAGTGCGACTGGACCTCAACCGCCGGACCCGAAGCGTCGGTGCTGCTGGAACTCAAGGGCCACCTTGAGGACAGCCTGCAGAGCGGGGCACGGCTGCTCCGAACCCAAGGCCAGCCATCGGCCGAGTCCCCGAAGACGCGCTCCACCTAGCCGCCGACACAGCATTCATCACGAGACGGGGCGAGAGGATGGACATTCAGGAGACGGCGCTGCCCGGAGTCGGGCTCCGCCACGAATTCACCACCCGCGCCGGCCGCGACCTCGGCGTGGTGTCCTACCGGACCGGCCGGCGTGACCTCCTTCTGTATGACCCCGACGACCCCGACACCTGCCAGGAAGTGGTCCGACTTACCCAGGAGGAGGCCGATGCCTTGGCCGACCTACTGGGTGCTGCCCGCCTCACCAGCCACCTGGCCGAGCTCCAACAGCAGATCGAGGGGCTGGCGATCTCCTGGCTGACCATCCAGGAACGCTCGCCGTACGCCAATGGCACGATCGCCGACACCCAGGCCCGCAGCCGCACCGGGGTCTCCATCGTGGCCGTGCTGCGGGCCCAGACGGCCTTCCCCGCCCCCACCCCCGACTTCGACTTCCAGCCCGGCGACACCGCCGTGGTCGTCGGCACCCCAGCCGGGGTCCGGGCACTGGCCAGACTTCTCGACGGCTGACCGCGATGAGGAGCGAACCTGCCGGCAATCTCGGTGGGCTGGGGACGGCGACACGATCACCACCCCGTCGCCGAAGCACCTGCCATCCTTCTGCATCCCAACGTGGCCACCATGAGAAAGCCCGATCCCACCTTGAGCCGATTCAACCGACGGGCGAGTAGCTACGAAGAAGCCGGCCGGTGCCACAGCCGACGTCGAGGACCCACCGCGCCTTGAGACGGAAGTCGCACTGCGAGCTGCAGAGCGGTCTGGGGGGGCAGGGACAAAGAGGGACTCCTGCAGCACGCTGTCCTCATAGGTGCTTGCCCGTCGGTTGAATCGGCTCAAGGTGGAAATCCACGCTCCGCTACTGTCTCTACCAGGGTCACGGTGCGGGTCGGGTGGTCGGAGCCGGTGTGTTGGACTCCTGGGTCGGTGGTTGGGCGTGCACTCGGATCATCGAGACAGCACCTCTCGCTCGCGCGACGACCACACAGGGGTCTCGGGATGCTTGGCGAGTGTTCTCGGATGCGCTATGGTCCAGCCGCTATGGGGGGGATCCGGCGGGTGCAGCCTATGCGGGCGCTGGTGATGCTGGCCGCGACGCTCGCGTCGCTCTGGGCCGGTGCGCTGGTGGCGCCGGATGCTGGTACTCCAGCAGACCGTGTCACGCCAAGCCTGGTTCAGCTGGGCATCGAGCCAGGCGCCTTGCGGCAGGCTGCTTCTTCCGTGCAGCCGCCGGTGGAGTCCCCTGGACCGCGCCCGCAGCTACTAGGTCTGCTGGCCATGTCGCTGGTCGGCGGAGTTTGTTGGGCGCGAGCCCGACGGCTTGGGTCAGGCCTGGCTCATGCTTGGAGACTCATCTGGCCGGGGCAGCTGGTAGCTCGAGCGCCTCCCTATCCTTCCGGCTGAAAGTCCTCTCGCGCTTGGTGTTGACCGGCGCTGGCTGCTGCTCTTGAGCGGGTACTGGTCTGTCAGCTCTGGCTGATGTCCGCCCAATTGGAGGACGTTTCTCCGGCTTGCGGCCGACGACCCGCGTCCCGTCAATGCCCGCGCCATGCCTGGCCAGACAGCGGCTGCGACGACCTGGTGGCACCGCGTGGAGTGACCGCCGACTGTCTTGGGCTTGGTCCCACCATTCAGAGTAAGAAATTAGGGAGATACCTGTGATCTTTCGCAGCCGGTTGGTGCAGTACGGGGCTTATTGCGGGCGGCCATGTCGGCGTTAGTGGCCAATTCACCAACATTGGTGGCGTTGTCTCCCGGGGCTTCGCGCAGTTCAGCGGCACACGCTAACCGACATGCCGGGCCGTCACGACGTGGCGGTCGCCGGCACCAGATCCCCGTCTGACAAGGGAGCTTCCCAGTGCGAGCCAGCCTACAGCGGGTTGTCTACGCCCTTACCGGCCGCGTACCCAGTGCAACCATGGACACCGACCTCGGTGTCCTGCCCAGCGCGCGGCGCCGACGTGCCTGGGCCCGGTCCGTGGACCATTTGCTGGAGGCCGTCAATCGCAAGCATGCCGCGCCGTTGTTCCCACACCCAGACTGGGACGCCCCGCTGCTGCTGCGCACTGAGGTCGTCTTGGCCTGCCAGGCCGAGCTGATGGCGATCCGAGATGCACTCTTGGATCAGCGCCGACCCATCTCAGCGCAGGCGCTCCAGGAGCTCAAGGGTTTCCTCACCGGCTCCAGTACGTCGCCGCTGTTCGGTACAAACGCGGCCCTTGCCCGGCGGGACGCCCTCCAGCTGCGCGACGACCTCACCGGACAGCCACCACCCTGAGCCATACCGCCACCAGCCGGCCAGGTCAAACGGTACCCGAAACCGCTGGTCGGCACGACTGAAGGGTGCTGACTACAACAGCTAGGGGCTCGATGAAGCAACTGCAGCAGAGGACACCTGGAACAGCCACGCCTTGGATCTCATCGGTCCCGAAACGCCTTGCTGCAACCTACGCTGGCCGAGGGGGCAGGTCCCTGCCCAAGCCCATACAAGGCCGCCATTACCGGGACCGAGGAGCCGGCTTCACGCTGATCGAGCTGATGGTGGTGGTGCTGATCATCGCGATCCTTATCGCCATCGCCATTCCAACGTTCCTCGGCGCCCGTAGCCGCGCCCAGGACCGGGCCGCTCAATCCAATCTTCGCAACGCCTTGACCGCGGAGAAGGTCTACTACACCGACCGGCAGGCCTATACCGTGGACACCACCGCCCTCGCCGGGATCGAACCGTCACTGACCTGGACAGCGAACGCTGCAGTGGCCACGAGCGGTGGCGTGCACGTGGCCAAGGCGACCAGCACCGGTGGGGCGACCGACGACACCGTGCTCCTCGGCGCCAAAAGCGCTTCGGGGACCTGTTTCTATATCAAAGACCAGGCGACCAAGGGCACCTCCACGACTCCAGGCACCTTCTACGCCAAGAACGCCACCTGCGCGGCCCCGGGTTCGACCACAGTCAGCGGGACCAGCTGGTAAGACACCAGCGTCCAGGCCGCGAGCCGAGCGACAAGACTCCTTTTTCTCGGACCAGGAACCCTCGGAGCCGAGTTGGCGCTGGAACGGGGCGACCTTGCTGTCATGCCCTGGCGCAGAAACGAGGGTTTCTGCGCACCTGTTCTGCCTCCCATCACATGGGGCGAAGCGGCGTCGTTGAATCCTCCGTGCTTCTCGACTGACAACCGCTCATGTACCCTCGCGAGCGTCTCGATTCGGTCGGATTGCTGTGAGGGAGCCCTGGATGTCTCGTGCACGATGGCGGTTCTTCAGTGCAGCGATCGCCACCATCGCCCTCGCCGTCACGGCGTTGGTCGCTGGTCCGGCCATGGCTGCGGTCCCGGGTCCACCAACCATCGTGACCGCCCGCGCCGGCGACCAGCTGGCCGAGGTGACCTGGACCGCCCCCACGCCCGACGATCCGACCATCACCGGCTATGAGGTCAGCGCATCACCGGCCGACACCCCGCCTGTCACGGTTGACCCCACCGCGCGGACGGCCACGGTCCCCGGGCTGATCAACGGCACCGCCGACAGCTTCACCGTCGCCGCCACCAACCCCGACGGCCCCAGCCCTGCCTCAGCACCGTCGGCACCGGTCATCCCGGGCCCGCCCGCCGTTACCACCCTCACCCTGGCCGCCAGCCCGACCAGCGTCCTGTACGGCGGCACCGTCCAGTTGTCCGGTCGCCTCCAACTGGCCGATACCGCCGAGGGCATCGCTGGCGAGACGCTTACTCTCGAGCGGCGCCCCAAGGGAGGAACCAGCTGGACCGCGCTCGCCACAGTGACGACTGGCGGCGATGGCACCCTCGACCCCACCCAGGCAGTCACTCCCCAGGCCTACACCGAATACCGGTTGCGTCACCCGGCCACGCCGTTCTATGCCGCCAGCACTAGCCGGACCATCACGGTGCGGGTTGGTGTGCGCCTGGCCGCCCGGCTCAACCGCACCCACATGGCGCTGGGTCGCACCGCCACTATCAGCGGCCAGGTCATCCCCGCCCACCGTGGTCAGCGCATCCGCCTGCAATACAAGCAGGGCCGGACCTGGCGAACCACCCAGGCCAAGGCCCTGCCAGCCACCGGCCGCTACTACTTCAATCTGCGACCCCAGACCACCGGGACGAGCTGGTGGCGCGTCTACAAGGCCAGCGACACCGATCACATCGGCGCCATTAGCCGCACCTTCCGGCTGGTGGTCTACCGGGCCGCGATCACCGGCATCCACGCTGACGCCGCCGGCGACGATCGTCGCAACCGCAACGGCGAGTACGCCCTGGTCCGCAACACCGGCGCCGCCGCCATCAACCTGACCAGCTGGAAGCTGGATGCCGGCGACCGCAGCCAGCGGTTCACCCTGCCCGGCTACGCGCTCAAGAAGGGCGCCACGGTGCGGATCCACACCGGCCGCGGCACCACCAAACCCGGCCACCTCTACCTGGGATCGGGCCGGCCGATCTGGAACAACGACGGCGACACCGCCACCCTCATCGACCCCGATGGCGTCACCGTGAGTCGCTTTCGCTACTGAACATCCTGACAGCACCTCGATCCAAGCCATAGCTGGGAGATCTCTCGGTCGAGCTGGCGGCGGACAACCGCGGCTGTCGCAGAATCGACCGTTTCTGCAACAAGCTTCACTCCCCCACCGCCGAGGCCGCTATTGGTATCCACAACCCGTGTCCGAAATCAACGTCGCACAACCACCGCTGTCGGAGGGTTATGAGACGGTCCCGCCATGGGACATCTGCTCGGCTATGCCCGTGTCTCCACCACCGACCAGCACCCCCAGCTCCAGGTCGACGCCCTGGAGCACGCTGGCTGCTATCGAGTGTTCACCGAGACCGCCAGCGGCGCCCGCACCGACCGCCCCGTCCTCGAGCAGATCCTGGACCAGTTGCGCCCGGGCGACACCCTGGTCGTCTGGAAGCTCGACCGCCTCGGCCGCTCCCTGCGG